>WBXE01000057.1 GCA_008932955.1 Verrucomicrobiota bacterium | reverse complement strand
GCCATATTCGTAGTGGACCACCAAATCGCCCTCCTCCATTTCATCGACGGTGGTGCGGGCACGGGCGGCACGGGCTTTTTCCAGGGTGGAACGCCGGGCCATGCCCGGCGCGCGGTAGCGACCGAACAACTCGGATGACGACAGCACCGCGAGCTTGAGGATGGGCACGGTGAATCCGGCTAACAACTCGCCGCGGATTGGGATGAGGCCAAGATCGCGTTCGAGCTGTTTGCCGGCGAGTTCGGTGAAGCGCTCTTCCTCGCCTTTATTGCCAAACACCATCGCCACCTCCCAGCCCTCGCGTTGCCACTCGTTGAGCTGGCGGAAAAACCGTTCGCGGCGGGCTTCTTCCAAGATGAAATCCCCGGCTTCAAAGGTGCCGAACGGACTGCCAAAGCACGCCAGCGAAAAATCCTCCTCGCTGTTGAACTCGGCCGCCGCCTCCAAAATCCGCAAGTCCGGCCTGGCAATCTCCGCGTTGAAGGAAATTACCAGGTCGCCCGCCCGCCGGTAGTCGTCCACCGTCGCCTCCACCGATGGCTCGGCCAACAGCAAATCCGCCGCCGCCAATTTCGTGGTGGACGCCTGCGAATCGAGGTCGAATTCACGGATCGACTCCAGCTCGGTGTCGAAAAATTCCAAGCGCAATGGCTTGGGCGCCTGCCAGGCAAACAAATCGACGATGCCGCCCCGCACCGCAAATTGCCCCCGCGCCGCCACGCTGGGAAACCGCTCGTAGCCATGTTCCGTTAGAGTGCGAGCCAGCGCGGCGGGATCCATCTGCGAGCCGGGCGTGAGCGGCGTGCGGCTGGCGCGCAGGGCGGCGGGGGACGGGGCTTTGCCGGCAAATGCCTCGCTGCCACAGATGACGGCGCAACCCTCCGCGCGGGCGAGAATTTCCAACACTGCAAACCATTCCGCGGCGGATTCCGGATCGGCGATGGCACCCTCGCCAGCGACGGCGGGGCCTTCTGGGAGTACCAGCGCTTCGACGCCCCAGAGTTCGAGCTCCGCAGCGAGGCGTTCGCGGCGACGCGGCTGGTCGCACACCAACCACAGTCGCGACTTTTTGCAGGCCTTGGCCGCCATCACCACCAGCGCCGCCAGAAACCCGTGCGACGCCTCCGCCGCATGATCAAGCACGACCTCCACCGCTCCAGTGACCAACGGGGCCAGGCGCGCGGTGATTTCCGGTTGGTTGACGGCGCGGCACAGCCAGCCGTTAATGCGGGGGTCCGATTGGGCCACGCCCGAGACATAGGCCAGATGCGAATTGCCCACAAGAGCAATGCACGGAGCGGCACTTGCCAGGTGCGATGAGGGTCGGTCCCGCTTTTCGAGCATGATGGTGGGAAAGCGAGGCCCAAATGCTCGAAAAGCGGGACTGACCCCACGGCGTTCGCTCCGAACACGCGATTGGCACCTTTGAGGCCAAAGCCCTCGATTACCTGCTCAAACCCGTCGAGTTCGCGCGCCTCGCCTAGACGATCGAGCGCCCGCACGAGATGGCCCTGTTGGCGCCGCCACGCTCCGCGCCCGCGGCCATCTTAAGATCGACTAAGGGACAGACCAACTGTCTGAGGAGCCACCACATTCGTGTGGTGGTAGCGGAAGGGTGGCCCATGGGTAGGTGCCGAAGGCGCTGCTTCATGGCCGGTCCTTCCGCACGACGACAATAAAGTCGTCGCTGGGCGACAGCGGAAAAATCCCCACATCGCCGGCTTTAAGGTGCAGCTCTATGGGAGCGCTGGCTTTAGCCGGCATTGCCCATGCGCAGAGCAAGGGTGGGCGCTTGGCGGCTTGTTCTTTGCGCGTCCCATGGGCACGCCGGCTGAAGCCAGCGCTCCGCCGATGGATCCGGCTAGCCCCGGTTTTGAGCTGCGGCAGGGGAGGTCGAAAACCGTCATCTGGGCGGATTCGTCCCATTTTTGGGCGGATTTGTCACATTTGCCTCGGTTTGGCCAAAATTTTGCTTGTTCTCAAGGGGGCATTTCGACGTGTAAGAATGTCGCGCCACGGTTTCTCCGCCATCTCCTAAGAAACACCTCCTTTAACGTGTCCACTGTATCGCCCCACAAGGTTCTCCTCGTCGGTAGGGATGCCGCCGATTGGAAGGTCATCCACCCGCTGCTCAATGCCGGGAAGACGCCCCAGCTCGCGCGCTTTTCCGAGCAGGGTGTGATGGGCAACATCGCCACCCATCAGCCCGCGCTCAGCCCCCCACACTCGACGTCCATCGCCACTGGCAAGCGATCTGACAAGCACGGTACACTCGGCTTTTCCCCGCCGGACCCCGTCACCGGCGGCATCCGCCCGATCATCAACTCAAAAATGAGACTCAAACTCACGACGAAACAACAGATAAAATGCAAAATCTGCTACTGCCTAGGGACGCTCTACGCGCTTTTCGGAATCTGCCGAGACTGCGGAAAGCTCCTATACAGTCGCCCGCGTGGTGGGAAAGTATGCGCTTACTGCTACAATCGATTTTGATCGAAAAACACCGCTTTCACCGAATGCGGGACGGTCGCGATCCCCGAGCCCTTCAGCCAGGGCTGCTGGCGCCCGGTGCTAGACGGAACTGTGGCCAAGGCCAGCGAGATGCGCGTCTTTCTGGAGCCGGGCCATCACTGCCACTGCGAGTTTGCGGATGAACCCCTGTGGCTCACTTCTTGCGCGGCCGCTAACGAGGCGGCAGCTCCGCAACGGGGAGCTTATATTGTTTGGCGAGGTCCAGCGCGGCGGAGCGGATCAGGCTGTCGAGCTTGAAAAGGCGCGGCAGCTCGGCGCGCAGGGCGGGAGTGATCTCGGCGGCCTCACGTTTGGCCAGCGGCCGCCAGCAACCGGTAACTTGATCAACGGGCGGGGGCTCGCACCAAAGGGCAAGCAGGCGCAGGCATTCCTGCTGAATTTCCACGGGGATGGCGGGATCGCCGACGAGTTTGAGAAGGCGGGCGGCGTTGGCGGGGCTGCCGAGGTGGTAGGCGTTGTGGATGAGACGGCGCAGCATGAACGGTTGCCAGGGGCGGGCGGCGAGGTCGTCGAGCAGGTTGGCCAGCGGCCCGCGCACCGCATCCATTGACAAATCCGTGACGGCGCGGATCGCCTCGTCGGCCACCACCACATCGGCATCATGGATGAAAGTGGCGACCGCCGGATCGAGCATGCGGCGCAAGGCGACGCTGGCAGCGAGGCGCACGGCCGGTGCTGGGTGCTGTTCGAGGCCGGTGAGCATGCCTGGATGATCCGTCGCGAGGTGCTGAAGGGCGTAGGTGCCGGCGTGGCGCAGGTAGGCGTCGCGGTTGTTGTTGGCCTTGAGGAAATCGCAGATTGGGCCGTAGAAGCCGAGCTCCTTGAGTTTGCCGATGGCGATGGCGGCAAAGTAGCTCACACGCGGGGATTCGTCGAAGAGCAGGCTGGCCAGCGGCAGGCCCGCAGCGGTGATGAATGCACCCGGCGGCTGCGCTGTGCTGCCTCCCCTAACATTCTGGGGACGGGCAAACTGGTTTTGAGCGTCGCCGATGGCGCGGGCGACTTGGGCGCGGGTTTCCGAATCGGGGTGTTTGAGCAAGCCGGCGAGGTATTGGCCGGCGGCGAGGCTGAGTTTGTTGTCGGGAATGGCGCCGAAGCCACCGTGGCTGGCCACCGGCGAACCGGCCCCGCGTCGGGCGAGAATGCCCAGACCCCAAATCCCGTGGACCCGTTCCAGCAGATCGCTGGAGGCGGTGGCGGCGACGAAGCACGACAAGGCGTCGGGCAGGCGGGTGAGGGCGATTTGGGCGTGCAGGCGGATGCGTGCATCCGGATGGCGGAGCAACTGGGCGAGCTCTGCGGACTCGCGTTGGTCGAAGCCATTGCGGCTGAGTTTGGAGGCAGTCGCGGCTTCCGCAGCATGCCAGGTGTGGGACCCCGCGTCGAGGGCGTAGAGCGGTCGCTTGCCGGTGGCGGTGAAGCAGAGCCGCCCGTCCCACGAGTATTGGGCGGCAGTGGCGGCCAGCCCCCGCAGTAGGGGCCGGGAGTTGCTTAGTTGCATGCCTGCGCCAGCCGGCTCAATTTGATAGGAGCCGATGCCGGAATGGGCAGTATCGGCGGCTTGTTCGCAAATGAGCAAGCGGCCGGCTTCGCCTTCGAGTAAGCCGGTGCCAGGGTGGATGGTTAGGCCGAGGGGTTGGCCGGTGAGCTGGGCGGCTGGCGGGAGGATATAGGCGGGTTGGAGCTCGTGCTGGAGCTCGCCCATGTGGCCGTCGCTCCAGGGGGTGGGCGGCACCTCGGCCAAGCCGATTTGCTGGTGGAAGTCGTGCAACGTCTGGTATTCCATGCGCCAACCGGAGTCGCCACCCTCAACCAGATAGATGAGGCGGGCCGCTTCGCCGAGGCCCGAAGCACCTTCCACGGTGAAGGCATTGCCGAGGGCGTCGAAGGCGATGCCCTTGGGGTCGCGCAAACCCGTGTGAAAAACCTCGAAGCCGCTGCCGTCGATCTCGAGGCGGAAGGCGCAGCCTTGGTTGGGATAGGCTGCGGTTTTGCCATCCTTGGTGGTGACGCTCAAGCCGCGGTCGCCCATGGTGCCATAGAGGCGGCCGTCCGGGCCGAGGGTGAAGCCGTGTAAATCGTGGCCAGCAGGGGAAAGGCGCAAGCCGAAGCCATCCAGCAGGGGTTGGCGTGGGTCTGCCACGGCATCGCCGTTGGCATTGGGCAGCAGCCAGAGTTTGGGTATGGCGGCGAGATATATGCCGCCCTGATTGGCAAAGAGGCCGCCGAGGGGGGGCTTGAAGCCCTCGGCAAGGATGGTGGATTTTTCAAAGAGCCCGTCGCCATCCACATCCGTCAGACGCCGCACCCGCCCCGATTTTCCTGCCGGATCAGTCTGTGGCATGCGGTCCCGCCATTTTTCCACCAGCGCGAGACGGTCGGCGGGGGTCTGCACGGCGAGGTCGTCGAGATACCACGCCGGAGGCTGGTGCCCGTGTACTGCTGCGCCGCCACTGCTGGAGCATTCGGTAAGGTAAACGCGGCCTTGCTCATCAAAGGCCAGAGCGGTGGGTGCCATACCGCCCGGCGGGGTGCTGGGAGCGGCGAGTTTGAGGGTGGTGGCGGTAGGAATGGTGATGCCAGGGAATCCGGTTGCAGTGACGAGGGCCGCAGCGGGCGCGGCGGCTGCGAGAGCGGAACCTAACACATGGGCGATAACTGATGGACAAACAATCCTGGACATGGGCATGGCTGGCGAGAGCGGTGGGATGAGCGGCTCAAGGTGCAGTGCCTGCTCAGCAAATGGAAATACAATTTCTGCGCAGTCAGTTTTTCCGTGATGACTTGACCCCGATTTTTCCCATGCGGCTAGTGGCTTCCTTGGCTTGCCCCGCGGAACTTCCATGGCCGGCAATCCCACAGCAAATCTGGTCGTATCTAGGAGGGCCGCGATCTTCTATCTTTCAGCGCAGCGGTCTTCTATCTTGGGTCTTTTATGCTTCGGCGCACACCGCGGCGAGAGACTCGAAGAGGGATTTTTTGAGGGCATCCCAGCGCCGTGGGCGGCCTTCGAGAAAAAACGACTGTGCCACCTTCAGACGCAGCAAGCCGTAGCGCTGCGCCGGAAACTCCAGGCCCAAATCGGCAGCCAGCGCCGAGTCTGTCACCCCCTTGCGGTGGCTTACATCCAAACCCAATGGCAGCAACTCGCTGCGCCAGGCGGCGGCCAGGCTTTCGCCCAAGCCGGCGACCGCAAACGATTCCATTAGCACCCGCCCTGCCGGGTCGTCCACCGTGCGCACCATCACATGCAACATGGTTGAATGGCGGCGCAAGTCCTCTGCGATGCGCTGACGCAGTGAGCTGCGATAGGCCACGTCTTCCCGCTCAATGAGCTTGAGGCGGCCGGCCTCTGGGATGCTTTTGGAATAGCGACTCCAGCGGGCGTCCCCGGCGGCATCCAGATCGATGAGAAGGCGAGTGCGTTGGCCATGGACCAAGGGCGTGCGGAATTTCATCGAGAACCCTTGGGCTAGATTTAGGGCACCGGGGTCCCAGCCGGCAGCCGAAGCCACTACCTCCTCAGCCCCATGAAATATTTCCCGATAGGCTTCCGGCACCGCACAGGTCGCATATTCACAGCTGAAAAGTAAGGTCGGCATGAATGGACGTTTAGCTCGCGCAGACCAGCATGGAATGAATTGCCGCAGGCTGCAATCCTAGATATTGCACGATGGGCAGGCTGTTTGCCACAGCCATGCCCAGCCAGCTGGCAGGAGATTTGCATGGCTTTTCCTCGCGAGCCGGCGGAAGCTGCGGGTGTGCAGACCACCCGGGCCATTGTGCTGCGACTCACCCGCCTGACCGATACGAGTCTCATCGTCCATTGGTTCACCCAGGATCTCGGACTGGTGAAAACCGTGGCCAAAGGGGCCCGGCGGCCAGCCAGCCCCTTTGCGGGCAAGCTCGACTTGTTTTTTGGCGGTGAAATGTGCTGGTTGCCTGCCCGCAGCGGCGAGTTACACATTCTGCGTGACGTGGCCATCCACGATTGGCGCGAGCGGCTGCGCCAGCACTACAGTTCGACGCTGCTGGCGGCGTACTTTGGTCAACTCCTCGAGCTTGCCGTCGAACCCGAGCACCCGGAACCGCTCCTCTACGACTTGTTGCAGCGCGCCCTCGATCACGTGACGGATGCCGGTGCCAGCCTGCGCGCATTGCGCCACTTCGAGTCGGAACTGGCCCGCCTGCTGGGCGTTGCCCACCACCAACGCCAAGCCGATGAGTCGCTGAGCGAGGCGCTCGGACCGCTGCCTGCCTCCCGCCCAACCCTCATCCAGCAACTTGCTACAGCCGATGGTTTTGGCTCGCCAAAACCGTAGTGATTTTGCTAAGACGCTTGCAGCCCCCCCATCTTATGGACGCCCCAACCACCAACCTGATCAGCATTCTCCGCGAACGGCTCAAGACCCTGCGTGACTCCGGTAACCTCCAGGAGGCTCTCCATGCTGCCAGTGCTGCGGTCGAGAAAACCCAACAAACCCTCGGCCCAAACCTCGACAGCATTGATGCGTTCGCCAACGCCCTGGAAATGCGCGGCGATGTGCTCCGGGAACTCGCCGAGTACGTCGCCGCCTGCGATGATTATCACCAGGCCATCGACCAGTTGGATAATCGCCCAGACCGACTAGATCAAATCGGCCGCCTGCATGCCGCGTTGGGGGCGGCGCATGACGCTCTGGACAACCCAGCGCGCGCCGCCGACCACTGGCGCGAAGCGATGAATTGCTTCGAACGCCACGAACCTCCACTATTGTTAGATGTGGCGGCACTCGCCAACAACCTGGGCTTTCTAGCCAAAGCCACCAATGATCTGGACACCGCAGAGTCGTATTTTCTCAAGGCTCTGGAAATCCTCCACGCACAACTCGGCCAAGACCATGAGGAGACCGCAGCCGTATCCAACAATCTGGGTGCGCTCTATCTGGCAGCCAAATACCATGAGCAGGCTCGCGAGATGCACATGATGGCCCTGGAAACCCGCCGCAAACTCTTCGGCGATGAACACCCAGATACCGCCCAATCCCACAACAACCTCGCCCTCGCCTTGCTGGAAACCGGCGATCGCTCGTGGGCCCGCCGCCATTTTGAGAAAGCCCTCGCCGGCTTTGAAGGACTCGGGGCCGATTATGCCGACGACCTGGAAGCGGTGACCTCCAATTATTGCGAATTTCTGCGTGATGAAGGGGAAGTGGCCCAGGCCGATCTCATCGCCCAACGCCTGCGCAAGGTGCTTAGCTCTCACCGCTCCTGAACGACCTCTGGAGTGGACGGTTGGCCACCTGTCACGCCGTAGCTTCAGAACCCAGTGGCGTGGGTAGCAGCGGTCACATGGCGAATGAGGGCGACGAGAACACCTTGAATCATGAGTTCACAGGCGGGGATGAGATCCGGGTAGGCGGGGTTTTCAGCTCGTAGAAAAGGTTTGCTGCGGTTCAGTAAGTAGCGCTTGAGGGTGGTTTCGCCATCAATTAGGGCGGCAACAATGTCACCTTTCTGCGGTTCGCGCTGTTCTAAAATGACCGTGTCACCACTACAAATATGCGCATCTATCATGGAATCGCCGCGCACGCGCAGGGCAAAGGTGCGACCCGGGCGACGAATTCCGAGGGTGGTCACGTCAATGGAAATGCAACCCTCGCGCAGCGCGTCGACGTCTTGGGCGCGGCCTGCGGCGACGCGGCCGTAGATGGGGATATCAACAATTTGGGGGCGGTCGAGCTCATCGGGAAAGATCACGGCGCGGGCCTTGCCGGGGAGCCGCTGAATGACGCCTTTGCGCTCGAGAGCGCGCAGGTGGCTCATGGCGGCCGTTTGGCTGGCGAAGCCGAAGAAGTGTTGGATTTCGCGGGTTGAAGGCATTACGCCGGTGGTGCGCTGGGCCATGCGGAGGTAATCGACGATTTCTTGTTGGCGGTTGGTGAGTTGGCATTGCATGGCATGGTGAACAGTGTTCCTAAGAACAAAGACCTGAAGTGGCGGCAGCGCAAGCGAAAAAAACCGGGGTTTGCGGTGAGCACGGAGGAGCGATCTGGGCAAGCCCATCAAGAAGGGGTGGCCTGCGGTCGCCGTGGCCCATGAGCTGACCCGCCGCAGCTGTGACTGCCGTGCGCATGGCTCGCCATGCGCAGCGGCGGTCACAGACCGCCTCTAGAATGCGCGCCATGGGCAGGGAGCAGGGGCGGCAAGGTCGGGAGTTGGTTCAGCGATCGAGAATTGAATTCCAATGGGTGACGTGATCCTTTTGCGATTCAAACAGGTCTGTGGGATCGTCGTGGAGGGTGATCGAGGTGATTTTATCGCCCACGCCGTTGAATTTGCAGCCCCGTTCGCCGGTGTTGGTCTTGCCGGTGACTTTTTCCACCACCTCCAGGCCCTGGGTCACCTGTCCAAACACCGAGTGGCGATTATCCAAAAATGGAGTGGCGGTGGTGGTGATGAAAAATTGCGAGCCATTGGTGCCTGGGCCGGCGTTGGCCATCGAAAACACCCCCGGCGAGCGATGCCGCAAGTCCGGATGAAATTCGTCGGCAAATTTGTAGCCAGGCCCACCGCGGCCGGTTTCGGTCGGGTCGCCGCCTTGCAGCATGAAGCCCTCAATGACCCGGTGGAACGCCACCCCGTCATAGTACCCGCGGCGAGCGAGATTGAGGAAATTGGCGCAAGTGAGGGGGACTTTTGAGGCATACAGGGTAGCTTCGATGTCGCCGGCGGTGGTGTGAAGGGTGATGCGGATGTCAGACATGGGGCGAGTGAAGCACGGGCCCCAGCCCCTGGCAACCCTGTTACACCAATTCCGCGGCAATCGGATCGACCAGCGCGCGGCCGTGGTGAATAAGCACCAGTCGCTCCCCAGTCATGCGCAGTAAGCCAGCCGTGGCCAGATGGCCTGCCCGGTCCAGCGCCTCGGCCGAGAGTAAGTCGAGCGCAATCCCCTCGCTGGTGCGCAGGCCTAGGGCAATGTGTTCCAAGCGGCGCGCTTCCGGATCAAGTATTTCAGCTTCGACCATGGCGTGGCCGAGTGCGTGGATTTGAGTGATGTAACGGGCGGTGTCTGCCACGTTTTTTGAGCGGACGTTGTCGATTGTGGAGACGGCCGATGGGCCCAGGCCGAGGTAGTCTTCGCCGCGCCAATAGCCGCCATTGTGCAACGAGTGGTGGCCGGGTCTCGCGAAGTTGGATGTTTCGTAGTGATCAAACCCGCCTGTGCTCAGAATGGCGTCGGCCAAATGAAAAAACTCGGCGTTGTGGTCCTCATCGTCGTGCATCTCGCCGCGGCGCAACGCGTCAAAAAAGGCGGTATCTTCTTCGTAGCTGAGGTTGTAAGCCGAAATATGCTCGGGGTGCAGCGCGAGCGCCTGCTCTAGGGTGGCTTGCCAACTGGCCTTGGATTGGCCGGGGATGGAGAACATGAGGTCGATGTTCACTGCGGGCATGTCGGCTTGGCGCAGGATGTTCACGGCCCTCACCGCTTGGGCTGCTGTATGCTCGCGACCCAGGGTCGCCAATGTCTGTGCATCGAAGGATTGAATTCCCAGCGACACCCGCGTCACCCCTAACTCGCGAAACAGCCGTGCCTTGCGCACGTCGAAGGTGGCCGGGTTGGCTTCTAGCGTCACCTCCTCAAGTGCCCCAAAGTCCACCACCGCGTGCAAGGCCTCAAACAAGCTGCGCAAATGCCTTGGCGAGAGCATGCTCGGCGTGCCGCCGCCTAAGTACAGCGTGCGCGGCGCGGTGGTGGATTGCGCCACGCGCCGCCGCGCTTCGCTGGCGAGCGCTACCACGAACGCGCCAAGCGACGTATCGCCCGGCGTGTGCTTGTAAAACGAGCAATACGGGCAGATGCGATGGCAAAACGGAATGTGAAGGTAGAGGAGCAAGGCGGCGCCACCTTAGCACAGGCTGCCGGTACCACCAAGACAAGGTGAAGTCCCGCCGCCAAAACCCCGTCAAACCAGAAAAAGCGACTCCAGCACGAGATCGGCAAAAAAATGGTTTGCTTTACGAGGATGCTGCTACAAGCTCGACGCACGCATGACGGTGCAACCGATAATTATTCAAGGGGGAATGGGTGTGGGAGTGTCGAGTTGGCGATTGGCTAGGGCCGTTTCGCAGGCTGGTCAATTGGGGGTGGTGAGCGGTACGGCCTTGGACTTGTTGTTGGCGCGGCGTCTGCAGTCCGGCGATCCTGGTGGCCTCATGGCGGAGGCGGCGGCGCGTTTCCCGTTTCCGGCCATCGTCGAGCGCGTCTGGAAGCGCTATTTCATCGAAGGCGGCAAATCCGCTGCCAAAAAGTTTCTTGGGGTGCCGATGCATGCCCTCAAACCATCCAGGGATTTGCTCGATCTGACGGTGCTCGCCAATTTCGTCGAAGTCAGCCTGGCCAAGCACGGCCACCCGGGTTTGGTCGGCATCAATTTATTGGAGAAAATCCAACTGCCGACCATTCCATCGTTGTTTGGGGCGATGTTGGCAGGGGTGGATTACGTTCTGATGGGGGCGGGCATCCCGCGGGCGGTGCCGGGGATTTTGGACCAACTCGCACTAGGCCAAGCGGCCCGGCTCAAAGTTGACGTCCATGGGGCCATGGCGACGGAGGAGTATTTCACGGAATTTAATACCGAAGACTACTTGCAATCTCCTGCCCAGCAATTGGAGCGACCCAAGTTTCTGGCCATCGTCTCATCTGCCACCCTGGCCATCGCCTTGGCACGCAAATCCTCCGGCCGCGTCGATGGCTTCGTCGTCGAAGGCTGGACCGCCGGCGGCCACAATGCTCCACCTCGCGGCGCCATGCAAATCGACGCCGCTGGCGAACCGATCTACGGCGAGCGGGATTTGGCCGATCTGGAAAAAATTGCCAGCCTAGGTCTGCCCTACTGGCTAGCGGGTTCCTTCGGTGATCAAGGGAAAATTGCCGAAGCTCAGGCACTCGGCGCGGTGGGCATTCAAGTGGGTACCGCCTTTGCGTTTTGCGAGGAATCCGGCATTGATCCTGCGCTCAAAGAGAAGGTGCTCGACGGCAGTCGCCGCGGTGTGCTGCGCGTGTTCACCGATCCGGTGGCCTCGCCGACGGGCTTTCCCTTTAAAATCATCCAAGGTGGCCCCGACACGACTATCCCAGTCTGTGGCGAAGGCCGCACCCGCATCTGCGATTTGGGCTATCTGCGCCACCTCTTTCGCAAGCCCGACGGTAACGTCGGCTACCGCTGCCCCAGCGAACCGGTGGGCGACTACCTACGCAAAGGTGGATTAGAGGAAGAAACCGTCGGCCGCCAGTGCGTCTGCAACGGTCTCATGTCCACCCTCGGCTTGGGCCAACTCGTAGCCGACGGCAGCGCGGAAAAACCGCTTCTAACAGGTGGCGACGATGCGGTGGCAGTGGCACGCTTTCTCAAGCCCGGATCCACATCCTACCACGCGCAGGACGTCATCGACCGCTTGCTGAGTTGATCTAGGAGTGCGGCAGCTTGCTGCCGCCAGCCCCAAGCCAGCTTGCTGGCGAGGGTC
>WBXE01000056.1 GCA_008932955.1 Verrucomicrobiota bacterium | reverse complement strand
GCCGAGCCATTGCCGCCGTTGAGCTTGAGGTCGAGCGCATAGACCAACAAGTTGCTGAGCCCGTCGTTGCCCACATAGCTCGGACCGCCGGTCACACCGTTCGTGCTGGCCCAACTGGCGTAGGTCTGAGCGGCCGGGTTGATGACGAAGTTGCCGGCAGCCAAGCCGGTGAGCGAGTTGTAGTTGGCCGTATCGGTCGGCACGAAGTCGCCCGTCACCGCGTAGGTGTTAGAAGCGGTCTGGGTGGCCGCGCCGCCGGTCAGGATGTTCTGCACCGAACCGGCTACCGAGCTGGCCGAGAGGGTCACAGTGGCCGCTTTGGGGGATCCATCAAAGGTCACCGGCGAGTTGTCAACCGTGAGGGTCGCGGTGGGCGTCGCCTTGCTCACCGTGCTGGAGACCGTGGCCACATTCTGCGTCGTGGCATCGGAGCTGACACAGGTAATATTTCCCGAATAAGGCGAAGAGCCCACCGTGGCCGTGGCGGCGAGACGCACATAGACCGTGGTGGAGGCAATGGTACCAGATGACCCCACGGTGATGGCGGTGCCGCTGCCAGCATAGCCGCTGGCGCCACCCACCGTTTGCGAAACCTCAAAACCCGCCGGGGGCGTGACCGTGATGCCGGCCGTCATGTTGGCACCGGATACCGTGAAACTGCTGGGCGTGGCCGAGGCCGTGCCGTAGGTGGTGCTCACCGCTGCAAGCGTGCCCGAGGTGGTGATGGTGGGGGTGCTGCCGCCGACTGACGTGACGGTGACGTTGCTGACGTTGTCGAGCCAAGGTCTATAAGTTAGAGTTTGGTCAACACTGAATTGAATTTGGAAAGTTCCTGTGACATTAGCCGGAATTGTCTGGGTAAACGTAAAGGTCTGCCAACTGCCGCTACCGCCAGTATTGTTTGTCGTATCGTAAGCGCTGCTGGTGTAGGTTACCCCGTTGATTATGAATTTGGCATAGAATAGGCCACCTTTAACGGTGCCGCCGGCGTTGGGGAAGCCGCCGGAGAATGACACCGAAAGTTGGTCACCCGCGTTGAAGGTTTGCGTCCCCATATCCTGAGTGATATTCTTTACACCAAACAGGTTTACGGCATACTTCCCATTTGCGGCGGCGGCGAAAGCAGCGTTGTTGGCCGGGTAACCGATACCCACGCTATCACCAATATTATACGCCGCATACGCGCTATCAGTAGACGGAGTCCATCCGTTGGCCGCGTTCAAGTGGTACCAATACGTAGCTGTACTGCCTCCATACGTCGTCTCGAAGCTCCCGTTGGTGACGGGTATGGTTGTGGTTCCCGCCGAGGCGATCGGAGCACCAAGGCCGAGCACTGCCAGCGCCAACCCGAAGATCATCCGCAGCCAGCGGCCTGTCCTTGGCGTGGTGGGGTCGGGCGCGAGAGCGGCGAGGAAAGCAGCGGGGAAGCGGGATTTTTGCATGGGGTGGGTCTTTGGCGAGGTGGATTTCATGATATTTGGACGCGGTTGCTGGATAAGCCGGCGGAGGGTTGGAGAGGGACTGTTAGAGGAGTTTGGAGGCGCTTGGGCGGGTTATTTAATTCAAACAAGCGAATTAATTTACAAAACTAGCGCGACCCGGCGGCTAGCCAAGCACAAAAACGTGGTACAAACGTGGTACAAACTGAGGACAAAAGGCCGAAAGGTTTGCAGGCGAACCTGCAAACTGTGACGTAAAGCCTGCAAATGGAGACGGGAGCAGCTTGGGCTGAGGAGCCACCACATTCGTGTGGTGGTAGCGGAAGAGCGGCCCATGACTGAGTGCCGAAGGCTCGGTTCATGGGCCTTGCTTCCGCACGACGACAGTAAGGTCGTCGCTCCCTACCATGCCGCAGCCAGGCCAAGGTAGTCGGGAGCTTTGAGCTTTTGAGCTTTTTCCTAATCCGGCTGGCGGGGTTGGTTGGCTTGATGGAAGCGTGCGATGGCGTCGCGGCGGGTGTGGACGTGGAGTTTTTCGTAGATGCGGCGGACCAGGGTATGGATGGTGTGGAAACTGAGTTGGAGGCCGGCAGCGATTTCCTTGTTCACCTGGCCGCGGGCTAACAAGCGCAGCACGTCGAGTTCGCGCTCGCTGAGCAATTGGATGACCGGCGACTGCGGCGGGCTGGTGTGAAAGGTTTCGACGATGCGGCGGGCGATGTTGCGACTCATCGGCGAGCCGCCGGCGGCCACCTCGCGGATGGCCTGCAAGAGTTCGGTGTGGGCGCTGCGCTTGAGCAGATAGCCGGTGGCACCGGCTGCCAAGGCCTTGAAGATGCGATCGGTATCCATGTACACCGTGACCATCATGAATTGGGTGGCCGGCAGCAGCCCTTTCAATTGGCGCACGCACTCGATGCCGCTGAGCCCGGGCAGATTGATGTCCATCAAAACCACATCGGCCGGGTGTTGGGGCAAGTCCGCCAGCGCAGATTCGGCGTCTGGGTACGTGTGGCCCAGTCGCATATCCCCTACCTGGCCAATCCACTCGGACAAAATTTGGCGCAGCGGGGCGTGGTCTTCAACGATGGAGACAATGATTGGCATGGGTTGGAGGAAGAAATTGTGGATTTTAGCTTTCCCAGGGCAAGTCGAAGACGACGCGGGTGCCGCGGCCGGGCTCGCTGTGCACCGAGCAATGGCCGCGGATGGCCGTGAGGCGTGCCTGCATGTTAGCCAAGCCGTTGCCGCCGCGGGTACGGCGGGCCTCGGACCGGGAGACGTCGAAGCCTAGCCCGTCATCCTCGACGCTCAAGGAAAATCCGTCAAGCCGCAGGGTGAGGCTGATGAGCACGCGCTGCGCGGCGGCATGCCGAACGAGATTGTTGAGCGCCTCCTTGAACGCGAGAAACAAATCGTGGCGGACCTGGGCCGAGAGCGGGCGCGGCGGCAAAAAATCCGGAAAATCCACACTGCACTGCAAGCCGGTGGCATCGAGGTACTCCTGCGCGTAAGCATCCAGGTACATTGCAAGCTGGTCGAAGCGGTCATGGCGCGGATTGACCGCCCACACGATCTCATCCATCGTCTGGGTCATGGCTAGCGCCACTTGGTGGATTTTTTCCAGCGAGCCATCCGTTGACGGCGCGAGCGTGCCGCTCGAATCACTCAACATGACAATTTGGGTCAAGGTCGCGCCTAGATCGTCGTGGATGTCGCGGGCAATGCGGGCCCGCTCGCGTTCGGTGATTTGCTGGATTTGCAGCCGCGCGATCTGGTGCCGAATCCGTCGCCGCCAAGCCCACAGGATCGCCGCCGACAGCAGCCCGGTAAGCGCCAGCGGAGCGGCCGCGTAAAACCAAGTCGTCTCCCACCAATACGGCTCGGCCGTGAGTGCGAGCTGCGCGCCGGTTTCGTTCCAAACGCCGTCACTGTTGCAGGCGCAAACTTGAAAACGATAGTGCCCGGGAGGCACGTGAGCATAGCTGGCCACCCGCCGCGCCCCAGCCGCGACCCAGTCCGCGTCCAAGCCGCGCAGCCGGTACTTGAACCCGACGCTCTCCGGTTTGGTAAACGACAAGGCCGTGAAATCGAACTCGACCTGTTGCCGCTGATCGGCGGCGAGATGCAGGTCCAGATCGTCTTGGCAAAGTTCGAGTGGGACGGCGGCATGGGCGCTGGCCAGTGCCCCACCCGCGCCGTAGGCAGCCACGATGATCCCGTTGACCCTCACCCGTTCGATGACCACCGGCGGCCGCTGCGCATTCTCGGTGAGCCTGTCAGCATCCACCACGGCCACCCCGGACTGCATGGCGAAGAACAAGCGGCCATCGCAGCCGCACTGGGCACCCGGCCAGGCGTCGGAACTCGCTTGCAACTGCGGCAATCCATCGTTGCGCCCGTAAGCCACTGACCAGATCCGCGTGGCCCGCCCGTCCGCAAAGTCGTCCAGATCCTTCGTCCGCACGCTGAAAATCCCCCGGTTGCCCGCAAACCACAGCCGCCCACGCGCGTCGGGCAGCATGTTCGACAGATAGTCGTCGTGCAGCCCGTTCTCCATCCTCCAGTGGCTGAACCGACCGGCTTTGAGCCGCCCCAGCCCTTGGCCGCCATAGCCGATCCACAAACTGCCGTCCGCCGAGCCTAACAGACAACGGATTTTTCCCGCCCCCGCGAACGTGTGGTCAGTCTCGTCGGTGAGCACATCGGCATGCACCCGCAGCAAGCGCCCCTCGGAGCTCGCCGCCCAGCAGTCGCCGGCGGCATCGATGGCCAGAGCCACCACCGGGCCGCTGCCGAGAGGTAGCTGGAACGTCTGGAGCTGCCCGGTGCGCTGGCACTGCAAGACCTGCCCTTGGGCATCGGGCCCGACCGGGCCAATCCACACCTCGCCGGAGCCGCTCGCCAACAAGGCGCCGACCTGGTTGGCGGCCGTGCCGTTTGAGTTCACTCCCAGTCCGTTGGCAGCGCTGAGGGTGGCGGTGAGGGCGCCGTTTTGCCAGTGGTGCAAGCCATGGTATTGGGTGCCGATCCAGACGCCACCCTGGGAATCCGCGGCGACGCTTAAGGCCGGAGGGATAGTCGACCCGCCCTGTGCAGGCATGGGTTTCCAGCCCTGCCCCGCATTGCCCACGACTTCCCCATTGGGCCAGAGAGCCGCCCACAGCACCCCGGCGCTATCCTGGCAAATCGAGCCCACCGGCGTGAACGGGGTGGTGGAATGGATCGCTAGCAACTCGACGACGCTCGGCTTCAATTGGCTCAAGCCGCCGCCACGCGTGCCGACCCACAAATTGCCCTCGCGGTCCTCGGCGAGGGTGTAGATGGTTTGTTGGGGCATGACAGCGGTGACCACTCCGGCGTGATCGAAGCGGAATAGGCCCGCCTCGCGGGTGCCGAGCCACAGGAAGCCGTCACGATCTTCGTGCAAGGCCGATACCGTCACCACAGGAGTTTCGGCGGGCAAAGCACCTAGCATCGTGGCTGCCGAACCCTCGGTGAATCTCCAGATTTGCCCATTTTTCAAACCCCAGATGCCCCCGGAACGGCAACCGGTGATAAACAAGGTCGATGATTCCAGCAGCGGCCGGAATTCCCCATCCCGGAAAACCCCCACCCAGCCACCGCGTGAAAACCACAGTTGCCCCATGCCATCGACCACCAAGTAGCAGAGCTTACCTGCGGGCAAGCCATCCGCCTCGGTGAAGGCGCGCACCCGCCCGTCCTGAATGCGCAAGACCTCGCCGTTGCCGTAGGACACCCACACGGCGCCCGCGGCGTCTTCGACCATCAGCCGGGAGCCGAGATCCGCCGCAGCGTGATCCGATCCGACCACCGTGGTGCTGCGCCCATGGTCCACGCACACCACGATCCCCTGCTCTTTCGCCACCCAGATACGTCCTCGATGGTCGGCTAACACGGCCTTGGAGTCGCCCGTCTCGGCCCCCTGCGCCACCACCTGCCATGGCCGGAATTGCACCCCGTCGAAACGCGTCAAGCCCGTCTTGGTGGCCACCCACAGGAAACCATCGGGCGCTTGGCTCACCCCCATGACCGTATTATCCGGCAAGCCATCGTCGGACTGCCAGTTGCGGATAAACCAAGACGGCCGCGCCGATGCCAGCGGCGCGAGCAGTACAAACCCGCAGCCCAGGCACGCGAGCCAGCGCCTGGGCAGAGTGAAAACCAGCGATCGATGGGAATGAGTCACGGCTGGCGGATCCGGATGGGTTGCGTTGTAGCGGTGCTCTGTGAGCGCCGATGCGAAGGAGGTGGCGTTTATCGAATATGCGGATTCATTGGCGGTTCAGGGGCAGCGGCGGTCATAGACATGCCGCTACAATTCGCCCCACTCATTTTCAGTCGATTTTGATCACTCCCTTGCCCTTGATGCATTTGGGAGAAGTCGCGGCGCTGTAGGTGCCGGCAGCTTGGACCTTGCCATCGAGAGTGAGCTTGCCGAGGTGCATCTCACCGGTAAACTTTAGCTCCAGCATGCCACCGTCGCTCACCGTGACTTCCGTCTTGTCGCTAAGGCCCTGCGCGCTCGTCAACCCCAGCGTGCCTTGCTTCACCGTCGTCGCCCCGGTGTAACTATTTTTGCCAGAAAGCGTCCAGGTGGCGCTGCCGGTTTTGGTCAACGAGGTGGTCGCCTTGCCCTTGCGGTCATAGACGTTGTCGATGTTGAAGGCGAGTTCGCCGGAGCCGCTGCTGGAGCCCGCAAGGACGATAGTTTTATTTTCGGCGAAGCCGGACATCACGAAGGGGCTGGTGAGTTTAAGTAAGCCGCTGCCGGATTGATCGAGGGTGATCGAGTCGCCACCGCCGGGCATGTTGAGATTGCGGTCGGTGGTTTCGCCTTTGCCGGTGTAAACCAGGCTGCTGTTGCCGCTGACCAATATCTCGGCATTAGCGGCGGTTTTCGGGGCTCCCAAGCTGCTGTTAGGCTTGGGATGTGCCACGCTGTTGAACGACTCGAGGCTCAGGCTGCCACCGGTGATGATCGTTTGGCCGCTGTAGGTATTAGCGCCCGCGAGCTTCAAGGTGCCCGCGCCGCATTTCTTCATCGTCACGCTGCCGCCGCCGGGGCCTTGGGAATCGGTAATATTGAGGACCATCTCCTGCGGCGTGGTAGCATCGGCTGTATCCAGGCCGAAGGTGGCACCGGCCATCAGACCGTTGTGATTGACGCCGGTGGTGATATTTTTGAGCAGGGTGACGGCTTGTGCGATGGTAAATTCGCCAGCGCCGCCGACGTGCAAGCGCAGTTCGGCAGCGGCGCCATTGACGCTGATATTAGCCGGGGTCCAGCGTGCGGGATCATTGTTATAAAGTGACGAAGAGACTTCCAGCAGGCCCATTTCGACCTTGGTGGGACCGGTGTAAGTATTGCGACCTAGCAGCTTGATGGCACCGCTTCTGATCCCATGATCCACTGGATGACCGGTCTGCGTGAGGCCGCCCGCCCCGCTGATGCCGCTTTCCTTGTTATTGAATTCCAGCGAATCGTGGGCATGAACGATGGTGTTGCCATTCAACTTCACCGGGCCGTTCCAGTGGGCATTGACGCCCCCAGAAATACATCCGCCGTTGCAGGTGAGGGCATTGAGGACCGGGGGGCCGTCGAAACTGATCGTTCCGCTCTTGTTGACCGTCACAGGCCCGGCGCCCAACCCTTGTGGCTGCGTCGAGATGCAGCCGTCATTGATGGTCGTGCCCCCACGGTAGGTGTTGATCGGATGATTTAAGTACACCGTATGCGGACCGTTCTTGATCAAGCCACCGCCTCCGGAAATCGCCCCCGCTAGAAACACCCGCGTGTCATCGGTTTCGAGGCCATCGATGGTGAAATCCGCATCGAGCCGCAGTGGTGCTTTGATCGTCAGCTCCGCGCGATTCTGGCTATTCATGTAGGGCAAGGTGCCATGCGATTTGCTCTTGGCAAACACCAGCGGCCCCTGCGAGGTCAGCGTCAGCGCCGAACTGCCAATATTGAGCTGGTTGAGCACAAATTCATCCGCACTCGCTCGCGTCACCTCGTATTTACCCTGCGCATAAAAATTCAGGATCGCGTCGGAATCACCGCCTGCAGCAGGTGCAGCTGCCGTGCCAAAATTCGTCTTCCATTGTGCGGCGTCATCGAGCTTTCCTGGATTGCTAGATGCCCAAGTGTAATGCATGGGGACCGGGGTCTTAACGACCTGCACAGTAAAGTCCATGGTGGATTTGTCCTCGGCGGTGACGGTATAGATCTGCGACTTGGTAAAATCCCTCGCCGTGCCCGAGGGCGGATTGGCGGTGGCGGAGCGCGCCAATTCAAAGGTGGGGGCCAGTGCCTTCAGATCCGTGGATTCGGGGACATACAGCGTGATGCTGGAGCCGTTGACCGCACCGTAGCTAGAATCCGGCATGCGCAAACGACAGATATATTTGCGCGTCCATGGAGCGGTGAGTTCCGCAGGGAAGGCATAGCCCGTGAGTTCGCGCTTCCGGCGGACGAATGGCTTGTCGCCCGTGACCCGCAGCTCAGGTCCGGGATTATCGAGCTTGTCCTGGGTGGGCGGCAGTTTCGAGGCCTTTTCCGTATCGATATATTGCGCCAAGTCGCGCATCGCCATTACATGATAGTTATTCTCTTTGCAGTAATCGACCATGTCTTCAAATAGATCCGGATTGGTGCCGACGCCAGCGTGCTCCATATCCGGCGTGCCATGGAAGCAGAGCACCACCACCCGGCCGGCCGTCGCCTGCTGGACGGCACTAATGAAACCCTCGATGGTCATGCCCACGCCGCCCACGGCAAACGATGGGGCGTCCAGCGGGTGGTCCACGGTGGGCCGATAGACACGGCCATGACCGCCGCGTCCGAAAGTATATCCCCAGCTGCTCAAGAGTGAATAGTACTTCGTATTAACAATATAGAACGGCCAGGCGAGGGTGGTTGGTTTGGGAATCCGGTTGGCGATGGCTTCGTCTTCCAAGGTCCAGATATACGCTTTGAGGCCACCTTCATCGGTCATGGATAACATGCCATGGCCGCGGGTGTGATTGCCAATCTCGAAGCCATCGTCGGCCATCCCCTTGATCTGCCGCCACGTCAAATACCAATCCTTGCGCTCGCGAAAACCATAGGCGTCCGAAACATAGAAGGTCCCGCCAAAACCATTTTTCTTGAGGATCGGAGCGGCGACCGTCGCGCCGCTGGCACAGCCGTCGTCGAAGGTGAAGACCACGGTCTTATCCGGGATGGGCTTCTTGATAATACCGGTGGGATCATCCGGCGTGGCCGCCGTGGCCGCCGTGGCCCAGCCAAGAGTCGCTCCGGCCAGCAGCATGGCACTTATTAATTGCATTTTCGTGGGTTGTATCATGGTCGTGGTCTTTCGCTCGATTGGGGGTTTTTTGCGTTAAATTGCTGAGAAGTTCGTAGAATGGACAACACAAGGTTAGACCGTCTGATATTACCACTGAAGCCACTGAAGCCACTGATTGATTCATATTTTTTCAGTGTCTTTCAGTGGTCCTCAGTTTTTCAGTGGTTTGATTGATCACCCACCGTTAATCCCGTTGGTATTTAATGCCAATCGCTCATCGTTAAGCGCTTGGCCCTCATTTCCCATCGGTTTTGATAACCCCTTTGCCTTTGATGGACTTGGGAGAAGTGGCGGCGCTGTAGGTGCCGGCGGGCTGGAGCTTGCCATCGAGAGTGAGCTTGCCCAGGTGCATCTCACCGGTGAAGTTCAGGTCCAGCATGGCACCGTCAGCCACCGTGACTTCCGTCTTGTCGCTCAGGCCATGTACATTCGTCAACGCCAGCGTGCCCAGCGTCACCGTGGTCGGGCCGGTGTAGGTGTTTTTGCCAGAGAGCACCCAGGTGCCGCTGCCGGATTTGGTCAGCGCGGTGGTTGCATTGCCCTTGCGGTCATAGACGTTGTCGATGTTGAAGGCGAGTTCGCCGGTACCGGCGCTGGAGCCCGCCAGAATGACGGTTTTATTCCAGGCAAAGCCTGACATCACGAATGGGCTGGTGAATTTGAGCAAGCCGCTGCCGGATTGATCGAGGGTGAGGTTGTCGCCATCGCCAGGCATGTTGAGGTTGCGATCGGTGGTCTCGCCCTTGCCGGTATACATCAGGGTACTGCTGCCACTGACCATGATCTCAGCATCAGCAACGTTTTTCGGCGCGCCCAAGCTGCTGCTGGCTTTGCCCTTCACCACACTGTTGAACGAATCAACGCTGAGGGTGCCGCCGGTGACGATGGTTCTGCCGGTGTAGGTGTTGGCACCAGAGAGCTTAAGCGTACCAGCGCCGCCTTTTCTGATCAACACGCTGCCGCCGCCCGGACCTTTGGAATCCATGATCGTACTGGCAAGCTCCTGCACCGTGGTGGCCTTACCCGTATCTATGCCGAAGGTGGCACCAGCCATCAGACCGTTTTTATTAACACCGGTGGCGATGTTTTTGAGCATCATTCCGGCCTGCGCGGCGGTGAATTCACCTGGGCCGCCGACGTGCAACATCAATTCGCCTGCTGCGCCATTGACGCTGATATTGGCCGGCGTCCAGCGAGTGGCATCATTGTTATAAAGCGATGACACGACCTCCAAAACGCCCGCATCCACCATGGTGGCTCCGGTATAGGTGTTGGTCCCGGTCAGCTTGAGCGTCCCGCTCTTGAATCCCTGTCCGGCAACCTGCGCGGTCAGAGTGATGCCACCAGCACCGCTGATGCCAGCTTCCTTGTTATTGAACTCCAAGCGTTCATTCGTATCGATCTTGGTGTCTGCATTCAACTTCACCGGCCCGCTCCAGCATGCCTCGCCACCACCGGAAAAACATCCACCGTTAGAGGTGAGCGCGTTGGTCACCGGGACGCCGCCGAAACTGATGACCCCGCCTTTATTGACCGTGACAGGACCCGTGCCAATCCCCTTCGGATTGACGGCCAGACAACCGTCATTGATGGTGGTTCCGCCACTGTAGGTGTTGCTTGCATTGCTGATATAAGCCGTGTGTGGGCCGTTCTTGATCAAACCACCTTTGCCGGAAATGGCACCCGGAATGAATACCCGCGTGTCATCGGTCTCAAGTCCGTCAATCGTAAAATCCGCATCGAGCCGCAGCGGCGCTTTGATCGTGACCTCCGCGCGATTCTGGCTGTTCATGCCGGGCAAGGCACCATGCGTTTTGCTCTTGGCAAATACCAGCGTTCCGGTGGAGGTCAGCGTCAGCGCCGAACTGCCAATATTGAGCTGGTTGAGCACAAAATCATCCGCCCCTTCCCGCGTCACGGTGTAATTACCACCCGCATAAAAATTCAGGATGGTATCTGAATTGCCAGCTGGGGCAGGCGCGGCGGCGCTGCCGAGATTCGTCTTCCATTGTGCGGCGTCGGCGAACTTGCCGGGTTGGTTGGATGCCCAGGTGTAGTGCATAGGTGCCGGGGTCTTGACCACTTGCACGACATAATCCTTGGTCGATTTGTCCTGAGCGGTGATGGTGTAAGTCTGCGGCTTGGTGAAGTCCCTGACCGTGCCCGAGGGAGGATTCGCGATGGCAAAACGCGCCACGTCAAAGGTCGGAGCGAGCTTCGTCACATCGGTCGTCTCGGCCACAAACAGCGTGAGTTTGGTACCGTTGACGGCAGCATAGACGGAATCCGGCAAGCGCAAACGATAGATCTCTTTGCACGTCCAAGCGGCCGTGAGTTCAACAGGAAACCTAAAGCCCCGGCTCGGACGCTGCCTGCGCACAAACGGTTTGTCGCCCTTGACCAGCAACTCAGGTCCGGCATTGGCGAGCTTCTCCTGGGTGGGCGGAAGTTTCGCGGCTTTGGCTGTATCGATGTACTGGGCCAGGTCGCGCATCGCGATCACATTGTAATGGTTATCCTTGCAGTAATCGACCATGTCTTCAAACAGATCCGGATCGGTTGAAATAGCGGCATGCTCCGCATCCGGCGTACCGTGGAAAGTGAGCAACACCACCCGGCCGGCCGTGGCCTGCTTGACGGCACTGATGAAGCCCTCGATAGTCATGCCGATACCGCCCACCGCAAACGAGGGGGCGTCCATCGGGTGGTCCACGGTAGGACGATAGACACGACCATAGCCGCCGCGTCCGAAAGTATATCCCCAGCTGCTCAAGAGCGGATAGAATTTCGGATTAACAACATAGAATGGCCAGGCGAGGGTGGTCGGTTTGGGGATCCGGTTGGCGATGGCTTCGTCTTCGAGTGTCCAGATATAGGCTTGGCATCCGAGTTCGTCGGTCATGGATAACATGCCATGGCCGCGGGTGTGATTGCCAATTTCGAAGCCATCATCGGCCATACCCTTGATCTGCCGCCACGTCAGGTACCAGTCCTTGCGCTCGCGGAACCCATAGGCATCCGAGACATAGAACGTGCCGCTGAAACCAGCTTTCTTGAGGATCGGAGCGGCGATGGTCGCTCCGCTGGCGCAGCCGTCGTCGAACGTG
Source organism: Verrucomicrobiota bacterium (assembly GCA_008932955.1). Lineage (GTDB taxonomy): Bacteria > Verrucomicrobiota > Verrucomicrobiia > Verrucomicrobiales > Akkermansiaceae > Luteolibacter. The sequence goes on along the minus strand of WBXE01000056.1, from coordinate 255 downwards.
AACACCACGGTCTTTTCCGGGATGGGCTTCTTGATAATACCGGTGGGATCATCCGGCGTGGCCGCCGTGGCCAAGCCAAGGGCCGCCCCTGCCAGCAGCATGGCATATGTGAATTTCTTTCTCGTTGGTTGTATCATGGTGATTGTCTTTCGGTTGGTTGTGGTTTCTTTTCGTTAAATTACTGAGAAGTTCGCAGGCTGGACAACACAAGGTTAGAGCGTCTGATATTACCACTGAAGCCACTGCAAATCACTG
>WBXE01000055.1 GCA_008932955.1 Verrucomicrobiota bacterium | reverse complement strand
TGCTGGGCCTCGTTGAGCTGCGAATGGGTGGTGGAGGCGCTGTGAATGGCCAGACTCTTGGCGTCGCCGACGTTGGCGAGGTGCTTGAAGACGCGCAGGCTTTCGATGAATTTCTTACCGGCCTCCATGCCGCCCTGGATGCCGAAGACCACCATGCCGCCGCCCTTGCCGTTGAGGTATTTTTGGTTGAGGTCGAATTGGGAATCGTCGGGCAGGCCGGGGTAGCGCACCCAGGAGACTTTCGGGTGATCCTTGAGGTGCTTGGCCACGGCAAGCGAGTTTTGGGTGTGTCGCTCCATGCGCAGCCCAAGCGTCTCGATGCCTTGCAATAAAAACCACGAATTATCCGGCGAAATCGCCGCCCCGAGGTTGCGCAGCGGCACCGTGCGCGCCCGCAAAATAAACGCCAGCGGCGCCAGCGCGGCCGGCAGGTCGTGCCCCCAGCGCATCCCGTGGTAGCCGTTGTCGGGCTGGTCGTAGAGCGGATGCTTGCCAGCGGCCCAATTGAACTTGCCGCCATCGACGATGATGCCGCCGATGCCCGCACCATGACCACCAAACCATTTCGTCAGCGAATGCACGACAATGTCGGCTCCAAAGTCGATCGGTCGGGTCAGATAGGGCGTCGAAAACGTCGCATCCACAATCAACGGCAGGCCGTGGGCGTGGGCGATGGTGGCAATTTTTTCCAGATCGGCCACTTCGAGGGCAGGATTGGAAACCGTTTCAGTGAACAGGGCGCGGGTATTCCCGTCGATCGCCTTGGCAAAATTTTCCGGCTCATTGGAATCGACGAAGCGCACCTCGATGCCCAGGTCGGGCAGGATGTCCTTGAACTGGGTGTAGGTGCCACCGTAGAGGTTGCGGGCGGAAACGATGTTGTCGCCAGCTTTGGCCAAATTAATAATGGCGTAAAACACCGCGCTGGTGCCCGAGGCCACACCGAGGCCGCCGAGTTCGGGCGCTCCTTCAAGCAGGGCCACGCGCTTTTCCAGCACCTCGGTGGTGGGATTGGTGATGCGGGTATAAATATTGCCGAGTTCGCGCAGCGCAAAGAGGTTGGCGGCTTGCTCGGTGCTGTCAAAAACAAATGAGCTGGTCCGGTACAACGGGACTGCGGCGGAGCGGGAACTGGGGTCGCCGGAGTATCCCCCGTGCAGGGCTATGGTTTCGAGTTTGTGGGACATAAGCTTGGCTGGGGTTGTGGGGTGAAGTGGAGTGGGCTGCTTTGCCAGGACAGGATAAGGGATGTTTGGGGTGGTTTGCGACGAATTTTACCACTGAGGTACTGATTACCACTGAAATATTTGTCAATTTATTCTCAGTGTGATCAGTGGTAATCAGTGTTTCAGTGGTTTCTTTGCCGCGATTCACTACGCAAAAAAACACCCGGCCGCTGTGAAGCGAGCCGGGTGTTTCATTAAATTGATTCGGGAGACTTGGGCTTACCAGCCGCCGCCACCTTTGTGGCCACCGCCGCCGCCGCCGCCTTTATAGCCGCCGCCGCCGCCGCCACCCTTGTAGCCACCGCCGCCGCCGCCTTTATAGCCGCCGCCGCCGCCGCCGCCACCTCTGTAGCCGCCGCCGCCGCCGCCACCGTAGTCACCACCGCCACCGGGACGGGCTTCCTTCGGTTCGGAGGCGTTCACGCGTAGTGGACGTCCGTTGTAATCGTAATCGTTGAGGGCCTCAATGGCCGCATTCAACTGGGTTTGGTCGCCGAGAGTAACGAAAGCAAATCCTTTGGATTGCCCGGTTTCGCGGTCGGTGATGATTTTGACCCGTTCGACCGGTCCAAAAGCGGCAAAGAGACCTGTGACGTCCCCTTCAGTAGCAGTGTAGGGCAGATTGCCCACGTAGATGTCCATTGTTTTCAGTTCTAAATAACGCCATTTCTTTCATCACTCGCTTTGATCTAGGCGTCACAGATCAATCCAAGCGCAGCGGCACAGCCAAGCGGCGTGCAACCGGCACGCAGAGTGACGCGTCACGAATCAATAGCAAGATATTTTTTAAAATTTCGCGCAAGCACATGCCCGGCCCTTGAAACATGAGTGGAAAACTCAGGCAAATTGAGCCGGAAATGCCCCACATGCCAGTCAATCGTGGGATCTTTGGCCAGCCCCATTCCGATGCCAACAAAAAAGCCTCCCCGGCTGAACCGGGGAGGCTGGCCTATGGCCTGCTGGCAGGCCGGTTAGATGTTAGAAACGGAAGTTGGCACCCAGCACAAAACCGGCTAGGCCGAAGTTGCCGTTGCCAGTGTTGGAGTTTGGAAGTGCCCACCATTGACCTTCCACCCCGAGGCGGATGTTGGAGGCGACGCCGCTGAAGCAGAAGTCATACTGCAGGCCGAGGCCAAGCTCGCTGATGGACACCACACTATCGGAGCTGTCACTGTAATTGTCGCCAAGGCCCGAGGCGGCGCTTTTACTGCTACCGAAGATCACAGACTCCTTGGCGGTGCCGTAGAGCGAGAAGTCGTTGCCCAACGCGCGGGTGGCGTCAATGCCAACCACGATGCCAAGACCTTGGAAATCTTCCCGGTACGCCCGGATCGGCACAGTCGTCGTGCCTACGACCGCTGGGTAAGGGGAAGTTAGGGTATCTGTGTAACCTTGCTGACCCGTTGCCCAGCGCAGACCCACAAACGGCGAAAGCTTGAGCGTGTCGGTCGGTTTGAAATTTTGGCCAAGGACCAAATCAATGTACGTCGCGCTCATTCTGCCGCTATACTGGTCCAAAAAGCCGGCCGAGCCGTCAGCTGGCGTGATGCTCGTGTGATCAATTAGATCGCCACCATAACCAAAGTAGGTCGCAGTGACGAACATCCCGTCGGAAAATTGATAGCCGAGAGAACCACGACCCGCAAAGGTGTAATCGTTCTTGGTCCAACTGTCAGATGCATAGGGAGCCATCGCCATGGGTTCGATACCCAGGGTCCAGCCTTGTTCGGTGTTTGCTTGCGGGGTGAGGACCGGTGCATGGGTACCAGCAAAAAGCGGCGCGGCGGTCAACAACAGTGTCAGGGTGTATTTTTTCATACATTGGTCAAAATGCGATAAACCTCAGATATGTCAATTTAAAAATGATCCATCCTTTATGTTGAGCTAACAATTTCAATGAAGTCTGACAAATTCATGGCGGCGTGGGCCAGCGCCTAGCTAACAATACCGGCCGGAACGGCGGCTGATACCTAATTGAAGCTAGCTGTGGCTCGCTATTTCTACCGGTTCCATATATGTGATTCCGGATGGTGGACCCGGGGCTCTTTACCTATGTGAAGTGAGGGTGACGCCGTTTCATTAAAGATAGTCTTCCGGTTTCGGGCGGTGTAGTGGATCGGGACAAAGATGACCACGGGTGAAGAGGATTACGCGGATTCTGCAACCCCTATCCCACCCTGGTGAAGACACAACAGTAAGTCGTTGACTGAGTTCCGGCGCTTACTCAAAGCGCTCGGCTTGGCCGGTGGCGGCCAACACCGCGCGCCAGGCGGGGCCGCTGGGATCCACGCACTTCTTTTGTTTTGTTAGTAAAGCGATGGGTACATGGATGAAGCGGTCGTGGAGGATGCCCACCACCACGCCGGTCTTGCCGGCCATGGCGGCGTGGGCGGCGTGGCGGGCAAATTGATCACATAACATCGAGTCTTCCGCATCGGCGGGCACGCTGCGGATGATATAGTTCGGATCAAAGTAACGCAGCGTTGTGGGAATATTAGCCGTGGCGAAATGGGCCGCGATTTTCTCCCGCAAAAACTGCCCGATGTCCTTGAGTTTGAGGTTGCCCGAAGCGTCGCGTTGCTCGCCGGCCCGCTCTATCAAATCCTGGCCGGCACCCTCGGCCACCACGATGAGCGCGTGAGCCCGCCGCCGGATGCGCTGCTCCAGAGCTGCCAGCAAACCGCACGGGCCGTCGAGCGCGAAGGGCACTTCGGGAATCAGGCAAAAGTTCACATCCTGGCTAGCGACTGTGGCACCTGCGGCGATGAAGCCGGCGTTGCGGCCCATCAATTTGACCAGCGCAATCCCGTTGTGAATGCTGTGCGCCTCGGTGTGCGCGCACTTGAGGATTCTCGAGGCTTCCTCCACCGCGGTGAAATACCCGAAGCTGCGCGCGACAAACGCCACGTCGTTATCCACCGTCTTGGGGATGCCCACCACGGCTAGCGGATAGCCCCGGCGTTGGGCTTCCAGAAACAATGCGTGGCCGCCGAGTTGGGTGCCATCCCCGCCTATCGTAAAAAGAATATTCACCCCCTGCTGAATCAAATTCTCCACTGCCACGGCGGTGTCCACCGGTCCCCGCGAGGTGCCTAACACGGTGCCGCCTTCCTGGTGGATGGCGTCCACAAACTCGGGCGTGATGACCACTGGAGCGGCAGCGCGGCGTGGATCGAGCCCCTGATAGCCATGGCGGAAACCCAGCACTTCCTTCACCCCGTAGCTGTGGTAGAGTTCGAGAAAAAGTGAGCGGATGACGTTGTTGATACCGGGGCACAGACCGCCGCAAGTGACGATAGCCGCTCGCGTCTGCGCTGGCTCAAAAAACAGCTTGGGCCGCGGCCCCGCCAATTCGAACAGATAGCCCGGATCTGCACCCACCTCGATGGTTTGCGGAATGCGGCTCTCATCGTTGATAGTGAGTGCAAGTGGCGAGGCAAAGCGCGCTAGGCCGAGGTTAGGGGTGTTCATAGCCTTAAATGAAGCATGCTGGTGCCGTCACAATGGCTAAGTTGCGGCGCGATTGCGAGCGCGATTGCACCGATGCACCCATGTCCAGCCCTGGAATCGTGCTGGACATGGGTCCCGCGCGTGGTATCAGCTGGCAGCCACTTATGGATCAACCATTCGACACTCCCACCCGGCCCGCACCACCGCCGCCGAACCTGCCCCTCTACACGCCGCCGTTGCCGTCATTCGCTACGCCGTCAGATATACCGCCGTCCGCACCCTCAACGCCGGTCGAGCCAACCGGCAAACTCAAGCTGCGGCTGGCAGCCGAACCGGAAATCCACCTATCTCCCCACGGCCCACTGGCACCCTTCAACACCCGTGTCATCGCCGCGGTCATTGATGGCGTGCTGGCGGGCGGCCTGGCCATCGCCACCTGGATAATCATGCCCGACATTTTTGGCAGCAGGCTGCCTTGGCTGGTGGGGCTGGCCTATCTCATCAGCCGCGATTCCCTGCCTGTGCTCAGTGGCCAGAGCGTCGGTAAAATGGCCATGCAGCTCCGCGTCGTCACCCTCGCTGGCGAGTCGCTCGCAGGCAATTGGCAGGCCGGCCTGTTGCGCAATGCGGTGCTGGCCATCCCCCTGTTTGCATTCGTCGAGCTATACATCCTGCTCACCCGCGAGGACAAACCCGAACACGGCCGCCGGCTCGGCGACGAGTGGTCCGGCACCAAGGTGATCGTCGTCGAGCCCGCGCCCACCGAAGCCCCACCAGACCGTTAGACGTTGACCTACCCTTGCCAGCTGAGCTGGCAGTGCCTCCCGCCGGCGCCCCATGTCTGACCCCATCTCCAGCCAAAAACTCACCGAGCTTGAGCAGCGCATGCTGGCACTTGGCATCACTGACGTAACCCTGACCGAGAAATTTGTCAGAGGCTCGGGGGCTGGCGGTCAAAAGATCAACAAGACCTCCAGTTGTGTGTTTCTCAAGCACCTGCCCAGCGGCGTGACCGTCAAGTGCCAGGCGGCACGCTCGCGCGAAATGAACCGCTTCCTCGCCCGCCGCGAGTTATGCCAAGAATTGGAGGCCCTGCGCGATGGCAAGGAGTCGGAACGAGTCCAGGAAATGGCAAAAATCCGCCGCCAGAAACGCCGCCGCTCGCGGCGCTCGAAACAACGCTCGGTGGCTGATAAGCGCCTCCTGTCCAACAAGAAAACCCTGCGCCGCTCACCCGCCGCGGAGTAGGCTGCGAGCGGCTTTCAACCTCTGAGGACCAACGACATTCGAGCCTAGATACAAAAATGGGAACCATAATCACCCATTCCATTTTCCTCTTTAGGTTGAGCCGCGAGGCGCATCGCCTTCATTGCGCGCGGCGCGTCTATGACCGCCGATGACCATCAAACCGCCAATGGTCAGCGCCGTGCGCCCACCCATTGGCTCGCCATGGGCCTGCCGGCTCAAGCCGGCGCGCCATGAGAAGGGGAAGCAATCTCCGCCCCGCCGCCCAACACGCGTGTAAACACCAGCGAGTCCCGCCCGCTCGCCTCAAATTGATGGCGCCTAGCCACCGGCAAATCCTCCACCCTGGCCGCGGAGTAGCTGAGCCGACGATTGAAAAAACCCGCCGCCCGGTTGGTTAGAGCGAACACCCGCACAATCCCCCGCTCGCGTGCCATCGCTTCGGCGTACCTCACCAATTCGACGCCGTAGCCGCGGCCGGCGTGGGATTTTTTCACATGCAGGCAGGCTACCTCGGCGCAACCCTCGGCGGGATACTCGTGCAAGGCTACGCAACCGACCACGTTGTCGTCGATGGTTAGGACCCGGAAATCCGCCAGGCGCGATTGAATATCCTCGTACGTGCGCTCGACCAGCTTGGTGCGGCGCACCGCCCGCCCGATCATGCCTAGCAACTCAGGAATATCCTCCTCGCGCAATTCGCGGATCACCCGGTAGCTGTCGGCGTGAACCATCGTGCCCACGCCCTCGTTGAAGAACAACTCATCAACCAACACCCCTTGGCGCCGGCCATTGAGCACATGCACCCGGGGCACCCCGCGCTGGCAGGCGACGGCAGCGGCCCGCAGCAAGGCGGCCCCGGCACCTGTTACCCGGCTGGCCAAGCCCTCGGCATCGGCGGCGCGGATGGCGTGGACGGGTTCGCCGTCGATGAGAATCGCTTCTTCTAACAGCGCAATTATTTTGGCGACGCCGATGCCTTTGGCGAAATCGACGACCGGGAAATCCAGTGGACCGGTGGCGGTGGCATCGATGATGGCAGACTGGCCGCGGCCGAGGATTTCGAGCACCTCGCGCACCGCTGCGGGGTCGGTGATGGGCCGGGTGACCCGCGCTGCCATGATCTCGCATTCCAAGGTCCAAGCGTACAGGTCGTTCAAATCCCCGCCCAAGACCCCGAGCACCAACTTGACTCCCAAATCCTCGAGCACCGCCAAATCCAGCAAGGTTTCGGCGATCGCCGGCTCGGGCAACAAGCCCGCTTCAATTAACACGAAAAATACCTTCCCACGGAATTGGGGAATGTACTGGAGAATTTCTCTTACGTCGCTCTGCTGCGCCACGCCCGAATCCTAGCAGACGCAGCCCCCACCGCAAGGGTGATGTCGGCAGCGTACTCTAGGAGAGCCCACCTTCTGTGGCAGGGACAGCTCCGCAGCCCAGCGGGCAAGCCCGCCCCGCCCCGGCGGTAGCGAGCCACCGCATTCCTGAGCAGACACTCGCCAGCAAGCTGCCGCGCGGAGTGCGGGGGCTTGCCCCCGCCCTGGGAGGGGCGGGCTTGCCCGCCGTGGCGCGGAGCCGTGCATGAGGTTCCGCTGTGATGCACACTCGCCAGCAAGCTGGCTTGGCGTGGCGGTGGCGAGCCACCGCACTCCTGAGCAGACACTCGCCAGCAAGCCACCGCGGGGAGTGCGGGGGCTTGCCCCCGCCTTGGTCAGGGCGGGCTTGCCCGCCGTGGCGCGGAGCCGTGCATGAGCTGCCTATGCCACAGCAGCGTGGGCGATAGCCGATACGCGCCAGCAAGCGGGCTTGGCTCGGCGGTGGCTTGCCACCGCGCTCAAGGATTATACCAAGGTATGCCTAGCGGGATCGGCGGAGGTTTGCACAATGCCCCTTCACGCAACGAGTTTTTTGGCTTGCCATAAGCGACGGCAGCCCAGCGGCGCGTGTCCCGGCATCCACCTGATCGGCATCCCCATGATCCCCACCACGCTGACCGCCGAAAGCCCCACCACGGGAGCTGCACTCGCCGCCGATCCGCGCTGCGGCATGAGCGTCGCAGATATCAAGCAATCCTTCCTCGATAACTTGTGCTGCAACTTGGGCCGCATGCCGCTGCTGGTCACGCCTAACGATGCCTATACCGCCTTGGCGCTGAGCGTGCGCGACCGGGTTCTCAAACAAGGCGTCGAGACGCTGGAAACCTACACGCGGCGCGATGTGCGGGTGGTGGCCTATGTATCCGCCGAGTTCATGCCCGGCCCGCATTTGGAAAATAACCTGCTCAATCTCGGCATCGTCGAGCCCACCCGGGTGGCGCTGGCGGAACTGGGCCTGAACCTCGCCGCGTTGATCGATCAGGAAGAGGAGCCAGGCCTCGGCAATGGCGGGCTCGGCCGGCTCGCGTCGTGTTATCTCGACTCCCTCGCGTCGCTCGAAGTGCCGGCCGTCGGTTATGGCATTCGTTATGAGTTCGGCATCTTTGATCAGACAATCCACGACGGCTGGCAAGTGGAAAGCACCGATAAATGGCTGCGTTTCGGCAATCCCTGGGAAATCGCCCGACCCGAAATTACCTACGACGTGAAGTTCGGCGGCCACACCGAGGCCGGCACGGATGAGCAGGGCCACCACCGCGTGCGCTGGGTGCCGCGCAGCGTCGTCAAGGGCATGGCCTACGACACCCCGATCCTTGGCTTCCGCGTCGGCACCTGCAATCCGTTGCGCCTGTGGAAAGCCGAGGCTGTGGAGTCGTTCGATTTCGCCGCCTTCAATCACGGCGATTACTATCGTGCGGTGGAAGACAAGATGCGCTCCGAGAATATCACCAAGGTGCTTTATCCTAACGACGAAGATATCCATGGAAAAACCCTCCGACTGCAACAGCAATTCCTGTTAGTCACCTGTTCGTTGCAAGACATGATTAGCATTCACCGCTTGCTCAAGCGCCCACTCGATAGGTTCCACGAAAAATGGGCGGTGCAACTCAACGATACCCACCCGGCCATCGCCGTGGCCGAGATGATGCGCCTGCTCGTTGATAAACATCACCTCGCCTGGGACATCGCTTGGCACGTGACGCGCCATACCTTCGCCTACACCAATCACACGTTGCTGCCAGAGGCGTTGGAAAAATGGCCGGTTTCCTTGTTAGGCGAACTCCTGCCCCGCCATCTGGAAATTATTTTTGAGATCAACCGGTGTTTTCTCGATGAGGTGCGTGCCAGGTTTCCCGGCGACGAGGGCCGGCTCGCCCGATTGTCGTTGATTGACGAAACCGGCGAACGATTTGTGCGCATGGCCCACCTGGCCACGGTTGGCAGTCATCGTGTCAATGGCGTGGCCCGCCTCCACACTGCACTGCTCACCCAAACAGTGATGCGCGACTTCGCCGAGCTGTGGCCGGAAAAATTCTGCAATGTGACCAACGGCGTCACTCCGCGCCGCTTCGTTGCGGTGAGCAACCCGCCGCTCACCCGGCTCATCAGCGGGCAGATAGGCGACGGCTGGCTGCGCGACCTCGAACAACTCCGCCAGCTCGAGCCGCTGGCGGATGACCCGCAGTTCCAGCAGCAATGGCGGATCGTGAAACTCACCGCCAAGTGCGACCTCGCAGCACTCATCGCACAGCGCACCGGTATCCTGATCGACCCTGCCTCGCTCTTCGATATCCAGGCCAAGCGCTTGCACGAATACAAACGCCAACACCTCAACGTCCTCCACATCCTCACCCTCTATCTGCGCCTCAAGCGCGACCCCCAGGCCAACCTGCCCGCCCGCACCTGCATTTTCGCGGCCAAAGCCGCGCCGGGTTATGTCATGGCCAAGCTCATCATCAAGCTCATCCATGCCGTGGCCGAGTTAGTCAACCACGATCCGGAGGTAAGCGATCGGCTCAAGGTGGTGTTCTTTCCCGACTTCAACGTGAAGAACGCACAACATATCTATCCAGCGGCCGACTTGTCAGAGCAAATATCCACCGCTGGCAAGGAGGCCTCCGGTACCGGCAACATGAAGTTTGCCCTCAATGGCGCCCTGACCATCGGCACCCTCGACGGTGCCAACGTCGAAATCCGCGAGGAAGTCACCGCCGATAACTTTTTCCTCTTCGGTCTCAACGCTGCCCAGGTTCAACAACTCAAGCGCCGCGGCTACCAACCGCGCGAAATCTATCTACACAACGCCGACTTGCGCGAAGTGCTCGACTTTATAGCTTCCGGCGCGCTCGCCGGCGGCGATGCCGCGCTGTTTCGCCCGCTGGTGGACAACCTGCTAGAGCGCGACCCGTTCCTGGTGCTCGCCGACTTTCAGGCCTACGTCCAATGCCAGCAGCGGGTCAGCACACTGTGGCATAATCCTCAGGCTTGGACCCGCATGGCCATTCTCAACGTCGCACGCATGGGCAAGTTCTCTTCCGATCGCTCGATCCGCGAGTATTGCCAGCTCATCTGGAAGGTCCATCCCGTGACCGTGACCTAACAATAATTACCATGCCCACCACCACCCGCATCAAAACTCGTTCGCACGCATGGTATGGCTGGCTGCCCGACCTGCCCGACCACCGGGACCTGCGCTTCCCACAAATGACCCGACCCGCGCTGCGCAAGTTGCCGCCGGCGGTGGACCTGCGCGGCGACTGCTCGCCGGTGGAAAACCAGGGCAGGCTGGGCAGTTGCACGGCCAACGCCTTAGTCGGCGCGCTGGAATTTCTCGAACTCAAAGCTGGCCAGACACTGGTGGATTTGAGCCGGCTGTTCATTTACTACAACGAGCGGGTGATCGAAGGCCACATCACCGAGGACAGTGGCGCCTTCCTGCGCGACGGCATCAAAGCCCTAGCTAAACTCGGCGTCTGCGCCGAAACCTCCTGGCCCTACACAATTGCTAGGTTCGCCCGCAAGCCCACCCCCGCCTGCTACATCCAAGCCCAGCAACACCTGATCGCCTCCTACCATCGGCTGGCCACCGTCGATGATATGCGTGCCTGCCTGGCTGGCGGCTATCCCTTCGTCTTCGGCTTCAGCGTCTATGAATCGTTCGAATCCGCCGCCGTGGCCACCAGCGGCGTGGTCAACTTGCCCGCACCCGCCGAGGCGCTGCTCGGCGGCCACGCGGTCGTGGGCGTCGGCTATAACGACACGACCCAGCGCTTCATCGTGCGCAATTCTTGGGACCGCGATTGGGGGCAGCAGGGGTACTTCACCATGCCCTATGCCTATCTGGCAGACCGCAACCTGTCCGATGACTTCTGGACCATCCGCAAATAGCTTTGTTGGTAGGGAGCGACGACCTTAGTGTCGTCGTGCGGAAGGAGCGATCATGAAGCGAGCCTTCGGCACTTATTCATGAGCAGAGCTTCCGCAACCACCACAAAAATGTGGTGGCTCCTAAAATGTGGTGGCTCCTTAGCGGCCAAAAATGTTGTTGAATCGCTGATTGCGCCGACGTCGTGTGCGTGCCAGCCTGCCGCGCGCCGCACCCGTCATGCAAATTTCCTGCCCCAATCCATCCTGTTGCCATCACTTGAGCGGCCCCAAGGCACTGATGGGCCGCCGCTTCTCATGCCCGGCCTGCGGCCACTCGTTCATCTGGTCCGACTGCTTCCACAGCGGCGACACGTTCGTGATTTACGACCTTGAGACCACCGGACTCTATCCGGATTCAGACGAATTCATCCAGATCGCCGCAGTCAGGTTGCGGGCCGGTTGCCTGTGCCCGGCAGAGGACTTCTTCAGCTTTGCCCGGCCACGCCAGCGCATCTCGTCGTTCATCACCAGTTACACGGGCATCAGCAACGACGATGTGCGCGACGCCCCGCGACCGGAAGCAGTCCTCTGCGACTTTTCCAAATGGGCTGGCGACTCCACCCTCATCGCGCACAACGGCAAGCGCTTCGACGGCAAATTTCTCGCCGCCACCTGCCAGCGCCACCACCTGCCGACACGCGAAACCCAGTGCATCGACTCAATCCATATCTCAAAAATGCTTTTCGGCAACACCCGCGGCACCGGGCATTCCCTCGATCACGTGCAGTCGCGTCTCGGTTTGCGCGATACCGCCATGCGCCGCCACGATGCCCGTGGTGACGTGGATCTGCTGGGCAGGGCGGTCGAGGAAATGTCCCGCCGGCTTGGGCTAGATGCCGCATTCAACGGCGTGCCCCGACACGCCACCCAGCTGCCAGCAATGTGAACCCCGTATTCCTGGCTCACGGGCGCGTGACAGTTTCTCCGTGACAGCTTCTCTGTCCCTCTGTCAAGCATTGGCGG
>WBXE01000054.1 GCA_008932955.1 Verrucomicrobiota bacterium | reverse complement strand
GGTGTGTTAGTTGGTTCAGGATTAGTTACCATGAGGAGATGGGCGTTAGAATTTGAGACCGCCGGCGCGTGCGGCATCGGCTAGGGCTTTGACCTTACCGTGATAGAGGTGACCGCCGCGGTCGAAGACCACGGCGCTGATGCTGGAGGCGAGGGCCCGCTCCGCGAGGAGGGTGCCAACTTGCTCGGCGCTGACGATATTGGACGAGGCCTTTTCGAATGACTTGTCCATGGTGGAGGCCGAACAAAGTGTGCGGCCGCTGGCGTCGTCGATGACCTGCGCGTAGATATGCTGGTTGGAATAATGGACGGCGAGGCGCGGACGCGCTGCCGTGCCGACGACTTTGCGACGGATGCGGTTGTGGACGCGTCGGCGGATTTCCTTGCGATTGATAGTGCTCATAATGCCGTAATAGGGATGGGGGTGAATGCGGCTTACTTGCCGACGCTTTTGCCTTCCTTGCGGCGGACGTGTTCACCGACGTAGCGGACGCCCTTGCCCTTGTAGGGTTCTGGCGGATAGTAGGCGCGCACTTCGGCGGAAAACTGGCCGACGAGTTGTTTATCGATACCTTCGACCTTGATTTTGGTGTTATCGGTGACGGTGACGGTGAGGCCGGAGGGGATAGGGTGGAGCAGCGGATGAGAGCGGCCCAGTGATAAGTCCAAATCCGAACCCTTGACGGCGGCACGCAGGCCAACCCCTTGGATTTCGAGATTCTTGACGTAGCCCTCGGTGACGCCGAGGATCATATTTTGAACCAGCGAGCGTGCGGTGCCGTGCAGGGCACGGTGTAGGCGCAATTCACTGGTGCGGGAGACAACGATAGTGGAACCTTCGTTGGTGAGGGAGATGCCGTCCGGGAGGAGGAAATCGAGCTGACCTTTGGGGCCTGCGACGATGACTGTGCGGCCGTCAAGTTTGACAGTGACTTTTTCCGGGAGGGAGATTGGTTTAAGACCGACTCGTGACATAGTATAAGTTTCCTTTGGCGAGTTGGGGGTTACCAGATGGAGGCGAGGAGTTCGCCGCCGAGTTTTTGCCGTTTGGCGGAGCCGCCGGACATGATGCCTTTCGAGGTCGAAAGGATCGTGATGCCGAGGCCGGACATGACTGAGGGGATGTCGGTGGAGCCAACGTATCTGCGGCGGCCCGGCTTGGACAGACGCTTGAGGTCGGTGAGCACCGCGCGGCCTTCGTGAAACTTAGGCTTGAGCTTGAGCTTGGTGTGGGTGCCGGTGACTACCTCATAATTCCAGATGTAGCCTTCCTCCTGGAGGATGCGGGCGATATCGGCCTTAATCTTGGAGTAAGGGGCGGAGAATTCTTCGTTGCCCGCGTTGCAAGCATTCTTGAAACGGGTGAAGAAGTCGGCGATTGGATCGGTTAAAACTGCCATGGTGGGGATTCCTGTGTGGGTTGGTCCGTTAGGTTAGAGGGCGGCAGCACCGGCAGCAGCGGCCGCTTCGGCCTCCACTTCGGTAGCTTTTTTCATATCGCGGAACGGCATGCCTAACTCGGCAAGAAGTTCGCGGCCGGGAGCATCGGTGGCGGCGGTGGTGACGAAGATGAGGTCGAAGCCGATGGTGCGCTTGATTTGATCGATCTCGATTTCTGGGAAGATCGACTGGTCGGTGATGCCGCAAGCGTAGTTGCCGCGGCCGTCGAAGGACTTGGAGGAGATCCCACGGAAGTCGCGGATGTTAGGCGCGGTGATGTTGATGAAGCGGTGCATGAACTCCCACATGCGGGCGCCACGCAGGGTGACGCGTGCACCGAGGGGTTCGCCTTCGCGCAGTTTGAAGTTGGCCACCGCCTTTTTGGAAAAGGAAATCGAAGGGCGCTGGCCAGTGATCTTGGTGATCTCGTTAGCTGCGTCATCGACGGCGAGTTTGCGATCGGGAGACTTGCCCATGCAGGAGGTGACGACGATTTTCTCGAGGCGGGGCACCTGATGGTTGTTAGTATAGCCGAACTTCTGTTTGAGCTTCGGGACGACCTTGTCTAGGTAGTGTTGTTGTAGGGGGGGGGTCATGGCAGTGGCGGGTCAGCGCGGGGTTGAGGTGGCGCTTAAGCGCGGCCAGAAGCGGGTGCTTCAGGCCAGTTTCTTTACATTGGAGATATGGATCGGGCCGTCGATGGTTTTGATGCCGCCATCGGGGTCTTTTTCGGTACGTTTGACGGCTTTCTTGATCGGGCGGCCGCCTTCGACGACGACTTTGCCCTTGGCAGCATCGACGCTCAGGACGAGGCCGCTTTTGCCTTTGTGGTTGCCGGCGATGATTTGGACTTGATCGCCTTTTTTGACGTGGGTCTTAATTTTGCTCATCAGATAGGGAGAGGTGGAGAGTTGGGACAGAGGGAATGCATCAGAGCACTTCCGGGGCGAGGGAGACGATTTTCATAAAGCCCTTTTCGCGGAGTTCGCGAGCGACGGGCCCAAAGATGCGGGTACCGCGCGGGTTGTTATCCTTATCGATGAGCACCACTGCGTTGGTATCGAAGCGCAGCACCGAGCCATCGGGACGACGGATCGGATAAGCTGTGCGCACGATCACCGCTTTGACCACACTGCCCTTTTTGACCGCGGCGGTGGGAGTAGAATCACGGATATGGCAGGTGATCACGTCGCCGATGCGGGCTGAGCGGGTGCGTTTGCCGAGCACGCCGATCATTTTTGCGGAGCGCGCGCCGGTATTGTCGGCGACGGCTATCATGCTTTCCATTTGGATCATGGCAGTATTATATTAGAGATTTGAAATTTGAAATTTGAGATATGAGATAGGCAGGGGCGCCGACTCAATGAGTGATGATCTCCTGCAGGCTCCAGCACTTCAGCTTGGACAGCGGGCGGGTCTCAACGATGCGCACGCGGTCGCCGATTTGAGCTTGGCTGCCCTCGTCGTGAACGTAGTACTTTTTCGAGCGCTTAACGATTTTGTTGAACTTGGGATGGGGAACACGTGCGATGTGTTCGACGACGATGGTTTTCTCCATCTTATTAGATATAACCAAACCGACGCGGGTTTTGCGCAAGTGCAGCCGGGTTTCCTGGGGCGTGTCGCTCATGAGGGGAATATTTAGGCGTTAGGTGGACGGAGGGTCAGGCGGATTTGCGACCCGAGGTGATGGTGAGGATACGGGCGACTTGGCGGCGTACGATACGGATGCGAGCGGAGTTCTCGAGTTGGCCGGTGGCCTGCTGGAGACGGAGGTTGAGGGCTTCCTGCTTGAGTTCGCGGAGCTGGAGGGCGAGCTCATCGGCGGAGCACTCGCGGATATCTTTAACTTTGGTTCTGGCCATGATGGGGACGGATAAGGGCTGGAGGCGCGGGGCGGGACTCAGAGGTGAGGATTGCGGACGATCAAACGGGTGCGGATACCGAGTTTGTAGGAAGCCAAGCGCATGGCCTCGCGTGCCTGGCTTTCAGGGATGCCTCCGATTTCAAATAGGACATTGCCCGGGCGAACCACGGCGACCCAGCCCTCGACGGCGCCTTTACCCTTACCCATACGGGTTTCAGGTGGGCGGGAAGTGATCGGCTTGTGTGGAAAGATGCGGATCCACACCTTGCCTTTGCGCTTGAGAGAGCGGTTGATAGCGATACGGCAGGCTTCGATCTGGCGGTTGGTCATCCAGCCGCGGTCGAGGGTTTGGAGGCCGAAGTCACCGAAGGCGACGGTGGTTCCGGTCTGGGCATTGCCAGAGCGGCTTCCGCGGTGTGCTTTGCGGAACTTGGTTCGTTTGGGCATTAAGGCCATAGCTCAGTCCTTCGTAGGTAAGATGTTCGATTAAAAAACGGTTGATCGGTTAGGAAAACTCAGTTGCGTGGAGGGCCGGGGCGGCGATTGTTGTTGCGATCGCCGCGGTCACCGCGGTCACCGCGGTCGCCGCGGTCGCCACGATCACCGCGGTCGCCGCGGCCCTGTTGGGCCAGCTTGGGGTCTTCCTCCTTTTTATTGACCCAGCATTTGACACCGATGATGCCATAAAGGGTGCGGGCTTCAGCGAAGCCGTATTCGAGGGGGACGCGTAGTGTTTGGAGAGGCACTTTGCCTTCGCGATACGATTCGGAGCGGGCGATGTCGGCACCGCCGAGGCGGCCGGCGACGCGCAGGCGGATGCCTTCGGCACCGAATTCCATGGCGGTTTGGATGGCGCGCTTCATGGCGCGGCGGAAACTGATGCGGCGTTCGAGCTGGACGGCCACTTGCTCGGCGACGAGTTGGGCATCGAGTTCGGGCTTGCGGATTTCGAGGATATCGAGTTTGACTTGGGCACCTTTGCAAATATCAGTGATATCCTTGGTCATGATCTCGATTTCCTTGCCTTGGCGGCCGATGATCAGGCCAGGGCGGGACGTGTGGAGAGTGACGCGGACGCTATTCCAAGCACGCTCGATGACCACTTTAGCGAGGCCGGCGTTCTGGAGTTTGTTGCGGAGGTAAGCACGGACGGAAAGGTCCTCGTGGAGCTTATCGGTGTAGTCTTTGCCACTGGCATACCACTTGGAGCGCCAGTCCTTGTTGACAGCGAGGCGGAATGCGATCGGATTTACTTTCTGGCCCATGTTCGGTAAGGGATAAGATTAATGAGGGAGGATTCAGGCTTGTGCTTCTTCTGCGGCGGGGGCCTCGACAACCGGGGTTGCGGGAGACTTTTTCTTGGCGACCTTGGCGATGGCCTTGGTCTTTTTCTCGGGGGCGGAGCCGACGAGAGTGATGTAAATATGGCTGGAGCGCTTGAGGATCGGGCCGGCAGATCCCTTGGCTCGCGGGGTGAACCGGCGCAAGGTTGGACCTGCACCGATGACCGCTTCCTTGATAACCAGGGTGTTGGTATCTAGCGAGAAATTATTTTCCGCATCGGCGATGGCGGTTTTAAGGGTCTTGCCAATGAGGGTGGCGGCCTTCTTCGGGGTGAAGTTTAGAATGTCCAGGGCGCTCGAAACGGGGAGGCCTTGAATTTCCCGAGCGACATCGCGGGCTTTTTGCGGCGAGACGCGAATGAATTTGGTGGTGCTTTTGACTTCCATAGGTCGGCGAACGTGAGGGGTGAGTGGGGCGGGAGGCTTATTCGGTTTCGAGAACGGCGAGGTCGCCGGGGCGGGGAGAATCGGTGGAGTTAACCAGTTGAGTGAAGGCACCGCTAACGGCCTTGCGGACGTCGGCGAGAATCGCCTTGGCGTAGGGCTGCTGCCCACGCAAGAGACGGAAGCTCATGCCAAGTTTAGCGCCTTGGATTTCGCCGAGGTTGAGGACGAGCATGCCGCTTTCTTGGTCGATACTCACGACGCGAGCTTTTTGGAGTGAACCGGCGATGACATCGGGGCGGGGTTTCTGGCGCAAACCGAGACTGGAGTCAAGCTCGCGCAACGAAGTTTCGACGCGCAGGCGGGTGGTGGGGTCGGAAACGACCGCTTGGCGGAGGTAATCGGAGACGGCCGAGGTGAGGTGGCGGGCAGCAGCTTCGAGCTCGGTGATGCGTTCCTTGGACAATTCCATGTCGGCTGCGGCGCGCACCAGGCGGTCATCGCCGCCATCGAGGAGGTTTTTGCCGAGGGCTTCGAGGCGGAGGCGGACCTGGGCGAGTTGCTCGGAGGCTTGTTTTTCGCTGCGGTTGGCCTCGGTGAGGCTGCGCTGGAGGGTGAGGTTGTGGTCGCGGAGGTCGGCGACGGTTTCCTGCAACTTCTCATAACTCTCATTCTGCTGCGCCGGGCACAATCCGCCAAGCACCCCCAACCCGAAGGTTGCGGCAAGCGTTGGCAGATGGAGTGAAGGGCGCATGAGAATGAGGAGGAGCGAGGATAACAGATTACTTCTTGCCGATGCCGCCGTGATTGCGGAAAATGCGGGTAGGAGCGAATTCGCCGAGTTTGTGGCCGACCATGTTTTCAGTGACATAGACTGGCACAAAGGTTTTGCCATTGTGGACGGCGAAGTTGTGGCTGACGAAGTCGGGAGTAATCATCGACTTGCGGCTCCACGTCTTGATGGGCTTGCGGTCGGAACCGGCTTCCGCCACGACGTCAATCTTGGCGAGGAGTTTTTGATCAACGAAGGGGCCTTTCTTGAGGGAACGGGGCATGGGGATCGGTGCGTTAGAATGCGGGGCGTGAGGGGGCGAAAGAAGCGGCTTATGCCTTCTTGTGGCGGGATTGAACGATGAAGACAGAGGTGGTCTTCTTGACTTTGCGGGTTTTCTGACCCTTGGCGTGGCCCCATGGGCTGAGTAGATGCTGGCGACCACCGCCGGATTTCGACTTACCTTCACCACCGCCGTTGGGGTGGTCAACCGGGTTCATGGTCATGCCGCGGACGGTTGGGCGAACGCCCATCCAACGGGTGCGGCCGGCCTTGCCCGAGATTTCATTCATGTGGTCACGGTTGCCGACCTGGCCGATAGTGCAGAAGCAAGCTTCGTGGAAGCGGCGGATCTCTCCGGAAGGCATTTTGACCAAGGCCCAGCCGCCATCGCGGTTGGAGAGGACAGCCAACTGACCGGCGGAACGGGCGACCTTGCCGCCGTTGCCTGGAAGCAATTCGATGTTGTGAATGGAAGTACCCAGTGGCACGTCACGCAGTGGCATGGCGTTGCCGGTCTTGGGAGCGACCTTATCGCCAGCGACGACGGCAGCACCGACTTCCAAGCCGACAGGGGCGAGGATGTAGTTTTTCAAGCCATCCTCGTATTGGATGAGGGCGATGCGGCAAGTGCGGTTGGGATCATACTCGATGCCAATGACCGTGGCAGGCATGTCATGCTTGCGACGCTTGAAGTCGATGATGCGATAATGGCGCTTGTGACCACCGCCGACGTGCCGGCAGGTGATGCGGCCGGTATTGTTACGGCCGCCGGAGCGCTTGAGTGGGGTGAGGAGACTCTTCTCCGGCTTGCTCTTGGTCACTTCCTCAAATGAGGGATGCGACTTATAGCGGGCGGAAGGAGTGATGGGATTGAAATTTTTCAGGGGCATGACTCGCGGAACGGTTCGTGGTTACGGGTGCTGCTGCGGTAGTGCGGCTCAGACAAGGTCGAGTGACTCGCCTGCAACAAGACGGACAATGGCTTTTTTCCAGTGGTTAGTGCGGCCGGCATCGGCGCGGCGGCGGCGGCGCGCCTTGCCGAGGCAATTGGCGGTGCGGACGGAGTCGACCTTTTTACCGAACAACGTTTCGACGGCGTGCTTGATTTCAAGCTTGTTAGCCCGGCGGTCCACTTTGAGGACGATCTCGTTGTTGGTCTCCTGGAGGAGGGTCGCCTTTTCGCTGAGGTGAAGGTTGGTAATGACCTGGTAAATGTCTTTCATGGTCTTCGGGGGAGGGGTCCGGATTTAGGCGGTGCGATACGCCAAAGTGGTGAGCGCGTCACCCACAAGGATGACGGACTTGGCGAGGAGGAGTTGTTCGACGTTGAGATCGCTGGCTGTGACCAACTGCACCCAGCTGACGTTGCGGCCAGCGAGATAGGTGTTGTCGTCAAAGGTGTTACCAACGACGAGGATTTTGGCCGGATTGGTGATGGCGGACACCGCGGTGATGAACGACTTGGTCTTGCCGTCCGGAATGGTGAAGGCGTCCACGGTGGTGATCGTGCCGGCGCGGGTCAGATCGCCCAACACGCGGCGCAATGCCAGCTTGCGGACAGTCTTGGGAACTTTCTTGGAATAATCGCGGGGACGAGGGCCGAAGACCACGCCACCACCGACAAAGATCGGGGCGCGCTTGTCGCCGTGACGAGCGTTGCCGGTGCCCTTTTGCTTGAAGATTTTCTTATTGTTACCGGATACTTCGCCACGCGTTTTGGTGCAGGCGGAGCCGGTGCGGCGGTTGGCACGGTAGGCGGTCACGAGGTCGTGGACTGCCTGGCGGCCTTTTTCGACGCCGGCTAACACGAGGTTGGCGGCTTGGGCGTCTTCAACGGTGAAGGTCTTTGCGGACATGACTGGGAAACGGTGTGAAGGATTCTGAGAGAGCTCGGGAAAAATCAAGCGGTCTTCTTCTTGGCGGGACGGACGGTGAGGTAGCTGCCGGTGGCACCGGGAACCGGGCCAGAGACAAGGAGCACGCCGTCTTCGAGACGGATCGCTACGATTTTGAGGTTCTGCACGGTGGTGCGCGTGTTGCCGTGATGCCCAGGCATTTTCTGGTTTTTCCAGACGCGGCCGGGGGTGGAGCGGCAACCGATGGCACCGGTGCGCCGATGCATCATCGAGCCGTGGGTCTGCTTGAGACCGCCGAAGTTATAGCGCTTGTAAACCCCTTGGAAGCCCTTGCCGACGGTCGTGCCGATCACGTCAACCCACTGGCCTTCCGTGAATACTTCTAAACCCGGATGCTCTGTCGGTGGCGTGGTGCCGTCCTTGAGCCGAAATTCCTGGATGAAGCGCTTCGGTGTCGAACCGGCCTTCTTGAAGCGGCCCATGTCTGGCTTGGAAACGCGTTGTTCCTTTTGGTCACCGAAGCCGACCTGCACGGCGGTGTAGCCGTCGCTATCGGGGGTTTTGACCTGGAGCACGGTGTTACCGGAGACGTCGATGACGGTGACGGGGATCATGCTGCCGGCCTGTTGGTCAAACAGACGGGTCATGCCGAGTTTTTTGCCTAAAATTCCTAGAGACATGGCGATGGGAGAATTGAAATTTGAAATTTGAGATTTGAGATGCGGTGCGGGACGCGCCGTCAGATGCGGATGGTGATGTCGACACCGGCGGGGAGGTTGAGTTTCTTCAACTCATCAACCGTGCGGGCCGTCGGATCAACTATATCGAGCAAGCGCTTGTGAGTGCGGATTTCGAATTGTTCAGCCGACTTCTTGTTGACGTGGACGGAGCGATTGACACTGAATTTCTCAATGCGGGTGGGCAGTGGAATCGGACCGGCAACGCGGGCACCGGTGCGTTTGGCGGTCTCCACGATTTCCTGCGCCGAGCGGTCGATGGCACGGTGGTCGTAGGCACGCAGGCGGATGCGAATTTTCTGTGTTTCCATGGTGGAGGGGGTGGCGGTATGCGTGGGGGGTGAGGACGGTGGAGGAACGGTTAGCTGAGACGGTCGTTGACGATCGAGTCGGCGATGTTGTTGGGGACTTGTTCGAAATGCGAGGGGGTCATCGCGTAGGACGCGCGGCCCGATGAGAGTGTGCGCACCGCAGTGGAGTAACCGAACATTTCCTTGAGCGGCACATTCGCGTGGACGATGGCCAGGCGGCCCTTGGTTTCGGTGTTTCCGATTTGGCCGCGACGGCGGTTCAAATCGCCCATTACGTCGCCTTGATAGTCTTCCGGAGTGGTGACTTCGACGGCCATGATGGGCTCCAGCATGATCGGGCCGGCTTTCTTGAAACCGTCCTTCATGGCGAAGATCGCCGCCATGGTGAAAGCATTTTCGTTGGAATCGACGTCGTGATACGAGCCATCGGTGATTTCCACGGCGACGTCCACCACCGGATAGCCGGC
This sequence comes from Verrucomicrobiota bacterium, assembly GCA_008932955.1. GTDB lineage: Bacteria > Verrucomicrobiota > Verrucomicrobiia > Verrucomicrobiales > Akkermansiaceae > Luteolibacter. Next base: position 2,809 of record WBXE01000054.1, on the reverse strand, counting down.
GATGACGCCATTGGTCATCGCTTCGGTCACTCCCTTGTACACCGAGCTGATGTATTCCTTGGGGATCGAGCCACCGATGGTTTTGTTTTCGATGGTCAGACCCTTGCCTTTTTCGTTAGGCTTGATCTTGAGCACCACGTGTCCGTACTGGCCGCGACCGCCGGACTGCTTGATGAGTTTGCCTTCGCCATCAGCAGGTTGGGTGATGGTTTCGCGATAGGCGATTTGTGGGGCACCGGTATTGGCGGCAACCTTGAACTCGCGGCGGATGCGGTCGATGATGATCTCGAGGTGGAGCTCACCCATGCCGGAAATGATCGTTTGGGCCGTATCCTCGTCGGTCTTGACCATGAAGGTCGGATCCTCTTCGGATAGACGGCCGAGAGCGACGGCAAGTTTTTCCTGGTCGGCCACGGTTTTGGGCTCGACCGCCATTGAAATGACCGGAACGGGAAACGTCGGCGGCTCAAGCAGCACATCGTTGCCTGGTATGGTGAGCGTGTCGCCGGTAGTGACGTTTTTCAGACCGACCAAAGCGGCGATGTCGCCGGCGTAGCAAGCGTCGATATCCTTGTGCTCGTTGGCCTGGATTTGGATCAGGCGGCCGACGCGTTCGCTGCGGCGAGTGCGCGGGTTATAGATGGTGTCACCCTTTTTGACCATGCCCGAATAGACGCGGAAGAACACCAGCTTGCCGACGTATTTGTCAGCCCATAACTTGAAGGCGAGGGCGACAAACTTTTCGTTGTCGGAGGTGAGCACGCCGATGACGCTCTCCCGGTTGTCCGGATCCATGCCTTGGGCCGCTGGAATATCCAGCGGGCTGGGCAGATAGTCCACCACCGCGTCGAGCAGGTATTGAACGCCTTTGTTTTTGAAAGCTGAGCCGCCGGCGACGGGGACGAGCTTGTTAGCGATGGTGGCGCGGCGGATGCCTTGCTTGAGTTCGCTAGCCGTGATCGGCTGCTCATGGACAAACTTATCAGCAATCTCATCATCGACGTCGGCCACGGCGTGGACCAATTCGTCGTAGGCGATCTCGGCAATCTCGGCGAGCTCGCCATTGAGTTCGGCGACCGAGTAGGTGGAGCCGAGTTTGTCGTCGTCGGAAAAATAGACGGCCTTTTGATTGACCACGTCGATCTGGCCGATGAGGCGGTCTTCGGCGCCGATTGGGATGAGGATGCGCACGGCATTGGCGCCGAGTTTCTCTCTCATCTCCTGACAGACGCTATCAAAATTCGCGCCGGTGCGATCCATCTTATTGACGAAGACGACGCGTGGCACATTGTACTTGGTAGCTTGGCGCCAGACGGTTTCGGTTTGGGGTTGGACACCGGCCACCGCGCAAAACACCACGATCGCTCCATCCAGCACTCGCAGCGAGCGCTCCACCTCAGCGGTGAAGTCCACGTGGCCGGGAGTGTCGATGATATTGATGCGGTGCTTTTGTTCAGGAAACAACTTCACTGAACCCTCTTCTGTGCGCTGCCACCATTCGGTAGTCACTGCGGCCGAGGTGATCGTGATGCCGCGTTCGCGTTCCTGCTCCATCCAATCGGTGGTGGCCGCACCATCGTGCACCTCACCGATCTTGTGAATCATCCCGGTATAGAATAAGATCCGCTCCGTGAGGGTCGTCTTGCCCGCGTCAATATGCGCGGCGATCCCGATATTCCGGGTGCGCTCGAGCACGTATTGGCGGTTTGGACTGTTGAGATTCACGAAGTGTGACCGGGTCTGGATAGGTGGAAAATTCTAGGCCGCTGTGAGTTACCAGCGGAAGTGAGCGAAGGCACGGTTGGCTTGCGCCATCTTGTGCACGTCATCGCGTTTGCGCACCGAACTGCCCTGGTTGTTAGCCGCATCCTTGATCTCATTGGCCAACGCCACATGCATCGGCGTACCTTTGCGATTGCGGGCATAATTGACCAGCCAGCGCATCGCCAGCGATTCAGAGCGATCGGCTGCAACTTCCAGCGGTACCTGATAGGTGGCTCCACCCACACGCCGGCTCTTCACCTCAACGCGCGGTTTGGAATTTTCAACGGCACGGGTGACAACTTCGAGCGGATCCACCGTGTCGATGCCTTCATTGGCACGGTCGATGGCGGCATAGACGATCCGTTGTGCTAACGAACGCATCCCGTCGCGCATCACCTTGCTGATAAGGTGACCGACGAGCGGGCTGTCGTAGCGTGGATCGCGACGGTCGGGCTTAGTAAAGACTCGCTTGCGGCGTGGCATGGCGGTAGGAGGTGCGGATTGGTTGGCGGTGAATTATTTCTTCTTGCCTTTGACCGGAGCGGCGACCGCTCCCGGCTTGCCCGGCTTCGGACGTTTGGCTCCGTATTTGGAACGGCTTTGGCGGCGCTTATCAACACCGAGGGTGTCGAGCGAGCCGCGGACGATGTGGTAGCGGACACCCGGAAGGTCCTTAACGCGGCCGCCGCGGACCAAGACGATGGAGTGTTCCTGCAAATTGTGGCCTTCGCCACCAATGTAGGCGATGACTTCGAATCCGTTGGTTAGACGCACTTTGGCCACCTTTCGAAGCGCCGAGTTGGGCTTCTTAGGGGTACGTGTCATCACTTGGAGACAAACTCCGCGGCGCTGTGGGCAGTTCACAAGTGCGGGTGACTTCGACTTTTCGGCCGGAGTGTGGCGTCCCTTGCGCACGAGCTGATTGATGGTCGGCATGATTTCCTGCGTGGTTCTGATTTTCCCGTGGGGACAAACCGGTGCGCCAGCGAGATTCCTCGCAGGAGCCTTTTTTCCGGTGCTGCACCCGATAAATTTTCCCTGATGT
>WBXE01000053.1 GCA_008932955.1 Verrucomicrobiota bacterium | reverse complement strand
GCGCTCTGCGTTTCGTTTGATTCCGACCTCAAAGGCGTCAAAATATGTCAAAGCATTTCCACCGAGTTCAGGAACCGAGATCTTATCTGGTCTTGGGTCAGGCGACGCACTTCATCAGGCTAGTGATGGCAGTGAGCAGGATTCCCCCTGTTGCAAGCAAAGGCAGCAGACGGTGACGCTAAGCAGGACAGGCAAGGCTGCGGAGGAATCCACTGGAACCCGGGGGATTTTTTTGCAAAGCTGCCGCAGCCGCTCGAAACTGAGCCACCGCCCGCACTCATGCCCGAACCCGACACTCAACCCGCAGCCCCGGTTGCCATTCCTGAGTCGCTGCACCGGCAGCTCGAGGATTTTCGCCGTCACCTTTGGCGGGTGAAAGTATTTGAGGCTTTTGCCGCTGGCTTGGTCGGCTTGCTCGTGTCCTTTTTATTGGTCTATGGAATCGACCGCTTGTGGGGCACCCCGGGCTTGGTGCGGCTGGGCATCTTGCTTGGCGGCACCTCGTTGTTCGCGCTATTTGCCCCCTATTGGTTGTACCGCTGGGTATGGCGGCATCGCCGCGAGGCACAGCTGGCACGCTTGATCGCGCGGCGCTTCCCGGGCTTGGGCGACCGCTTGCTGGGCGTTGTCGAACTGCAAAACCAGCGCGAGGATGCGGACTCGCTGTCGCCGCGGCTGCGGGCGGCGGCGATGGAAGTGGTGGCGGCCGAGGTGGGTCGGCGCTCGTTGGATGAGGCCTTGCCGCCGCCGCGTAACCGGCGTTGGGCGCTGGCCTTGCTGCTGCTGACGGGAGGGGTGGCGGCGTTGCTGATGTTGACGCCGCGAGCGGGGATCAATGCGTTCAAGCGCTGGCTCATGCCGCTGTCGGACACCGAGCGCTACACCTTCACGCGCTTGGAGAAACCACTTGAGTATTTGGTTGTGCCGTATGGCGAGGCCTTTGACGTCTGCATCCGGCTGGCGAAAGATTCCGAGCAGCACCCGGGCAGCGCCAGCGGGCGCTTCGGCCTGCAACCCCCGGTGCAGGCGAAACTCGACGCCAACGCCTATCAATTTTCCTTTCCTGGCCAGCAGGATCCGGGTGTGGTGACGTTGCGCATTGGCGATGCGATCCACCGGCTCAAAGTCCAACCGCTGCAACGGCCCGCCGTCAAAGCGGTGAGCGCCACCGTCACGCCGCCCGCCTATCTGGCTATTCCCGAGCAATCCATCGATCTGAGCAACGGCGTGCTAAGCGCGGTGGCAGGCAGTCATGTGCGCATCAAACTGACCACCAACCGGGAGCTAGCCAGCGCGACGTTTGGGCCGACCCGCGGCTTGGTCGCCGCCGCCGCCGCCGATAGCGACGCGGCCGCCGGCAAGCCCGCCGCCGCCGCGGGAGTCGAGGCGGCCGCTCCGCTCTACACCCCGTTGACGGGGGTGCTGACGAGCCGCGGCTGTGATTCGGTCACGCCGGACTTTGAGATTGGCAAGGTGGCGTTTGAGATTCCATTTGCTTGGACGGACTCCTACGGGCTGGCCGGGGAGGCTGGCTTCCGGGTGCGGGTGGATGCCTTGAGCGATGCCGCGCCGAGCAGTTATTTGCAGGGCATTGAGCGCCAAAAAGTGATGCTGCCAGAGGAAACGCTCGATTTTGAAATGCTAGCCGAGGATGATTTTGGGATTAAGCTAGCGGGCATCGAGTGGACTGGGGAATTCACCAAGCCGAGTGCCGATGCGCCGGCCAAGGGCGAGATCAAGTTGGTGGAGGCGGCCTCCCAACAGCAGCATGTCTCGCGGCCGGCGGCTTTTTCGCCCAAGGCCTTCGGGATTGCTCCGCAGAAAATCACGCTGCGGGGGTTTGCCGAGGACTATTTCCCGGGGCGCGGCCGGGTATTTTCCGAGCCGGTGACCATTGTGGTGCTGACCCGCGATGAACACGCCCAGTTGCTCAAAAGCCAGTATGACCGCGTCATCACCGAGTTGGAAGACTTGGCGCGGCGCGAGGAAGGTCAATTCGAGGAAACCCAGCGCCTTGACGAACTATCCGGCGATGACCTGCAGAAAGAGGAAAATCGCAAACGCCTCGCCGGCCAGGAACAGGCGGAGGCGGAAACCAAGCGCCGCATGGACGAACTCACCGCCCGCACCGAGCAACTCATGAAGGATGCCGCCCGCAACGGCGAAATCGACAAGGACACGCTTAAAAAAATGGCCGAGTCGCTCAAATCCATGCAGGAACTTTCCGAACAGGACATGCCCAAGGTGCAAGGAAAAATGGCCGACGCCCAGGAACAGTCCAATACCCCAGAAAAAACTTCCAAGGATGTCGACCAAGCCAAGGACGAGCAGGCCAAGGTGGTCGAAAAAATGCAGGAGGCCATCGCCAAGGCCAATGATGCCAACCGCAGCATGGAGGCCGGCACCTTCGTCAATCGCTTGAAAAAAGCCGCCACCGAGGAGCACGCCGTCGCGGACTCCCTGATCGAGGCCTTTGCCAGCCTGCTTGGCATCAAGCCCAGCGAGATCAATCCCAAGGATGTCCGCCGCCTCAAGGATGCCAATCGCCAGCAAACCGACACCTCCGGCGACCTGCGCTGGCTGCAGGAGGATTTGGGGCATTATGTGGCCCGCACCGACAAAGAGGCGTTCAAACAAATTTTCGACGAAATGCGCGAGTCTAAAATTGATATGGGTCTGGAAGATGTCCGCAACCGCTTGCGCGACAATCATTCCTACCTCGCCACCGAGGGCGCCAAACAATGGGCTGCCCAACTCACCGAGTGGGCCAAAAAACTCGAAGGCGAAATAAAAAAAGACCAGCAGGGTGGCGGCGGCGGTGGCGGCGGCGATGGCTCCGAAGATGATGATTTCGAGTTCATGCTGCGCGTGATGAAAATGGTCCAACAGCAACAGGATCTGCGAGCCCGCACCCGCGCCCTCGAACAATTCCACCGCTCCCTCCCACCCGCGCCCAAGCCATGAAAACCCTCCGCCTAACCATCGCGGCCGCCGCCCTGACTCTGGCTGCCACTGCGTGGGCCGCTGCCGACGCGCCACCCGCTGCGGCCGACCCAGCGCTGGACCCCGCGGCGAAGCACCAGCAGGGAGCCGCCAAGGTTGCCAACGATCAGGACGAGCTCGCCGCCGACGTTCAACAACTCACCATCGAGCAAACCATTCCCAAAGTCATCTCCCTGTTCAAGGAAGTGGAAAGCATCATGGATGAGGCCACCGACTGGTTGGCCGAGTACGACACGGGCGGCCGCACCCTGGCCGCGCAGACCGAGGTGATCGAGAAAATTTACGAAGCGACCAAGGAACGTCAGCAACAACAAGGCAGCGGCAAGGCCGGCGGTGCCATGATGGATATGATGGAAAAAATGCTGGAGCAAGGCGAAGGCAAGGACGGCGAGAAAAAGGCCGGCAAAGGCAAGAAATCCGGCGATCAGGGTGGCCAGGGCATGACCGGCGGCTCGGATGCCGCCAACGACCCGACTGCTGCCGGCGGCGGGGACGGCAAGAGCAAGGTGCGGCGCATCCCCAAAGCGGCGGGCACTGCGGGCCACGCGCTGCCCGAAGAGTTTCGCAAGGCGCTCGACGCCTACAACCGCGGGCTTGAGAAAAAGCTGAAGTAGGAGTTATGGGTTATCAGATATAGGAATTATGCGCAGCTACCCAACAATTTTAATTATCCTAGAAAGGAAAATAGGAACCACAGATTTCACAGATAATGAAAAAGTTATGAATTATTTGGCAGATACCTTTAGAGTGAGCCGAGGAGTAGATAGATTGAGGTCTTGTTTTCCCTGTAACCCTCTTCAATCCGTGAAATCTGTAGTAAAAAACGGCGCTGCAACCCTTTCCATTGCCCTTTCTAGGATTATGCTTTTCGCGGCGGTGGCTTGCGCCCAAGACCTGACCCACCGCCAGGACGATACGGTGCCGCCGCAGGCTGAGTCGATCTATGATAAAGGCCTGCAATACCTCGCTAAATCCCAGAACGCACAAGGGTCGTGGAGCGATAGCAGCGGCTCCGAACCGGCCGCCGTCGGCCTGTGCATCGCGGCATTCCTGGCTCACGGCGAAGATCCTAACAATGGGCCGTATGCCAAGGTCATGCGCCGCGGCATTGATTATATCTTAAGCCAACAGGACGCCGCCAATGGTTATATCGGTTCCAGCATGTACAATCACGCCTTCGCCACCAAGGCGCTCGCCGAGTCCTATGGCGTCATCGACAACCCGAAAATCGCCCCGGCCTTGAAAAAGGCCGTCGATCTCATTCTAAGCGCCCAGAAACGCAACCGCAGCGGCGGTTGGCGCTACACCCCGCAATCCACCGATGCGGACACCACCGTGACGGGATGCAACATGGTGACACTGTTTGCCGCACGCAACGCAGGCTTGGCGGTGCCCGACGCGGCGATCAAAAAAGGCTTGGCGTTTCTAGCAAGCTGCCGCAGCAGCGATGGCTCCTATGGTTATACTTCGGCGTATGGCGGCAAGCCGACGCTTACCGCCATCGGCGTGCTATGTTCGTCGCTGGCTAAGGACACCGAAACCAAGGGGTACAAGGCTAGCTTCGAGTATTTGAAGAAGAACCTCGATTATCGCGAAAAGTATTACCCATATTATTTTGAGTACTATATGTCCCAGGCCCTGTTCCATGCCGATGAGGCGACCTGGCGTGAGTGGAATGCCCGCAATATCCGCTACCTCGGCACCATCCAAAGCCGCGAGGGCGCCTTCCCAGGCAGCCAGGGCGCCTCGTTCAACACCGCCGGTGCCTTGCTCTCCCTCGCCCTCAATTACCGCTACCTTCCCATCTACGAAAAATGATCCGCGCACTTTGCCTTTCGTTGTTAGTAGGGATTTCCTGCGGGCTCGCCACCGCCATGCCGAGCGATATCCGGGAAATCGAGGAAGCTCATGCAACCCAGCCAACCAGACCGTCCCAGGCAGGCCAGGACCTGTTGCGCTTCGTCAATGGCGATCAATTGCACGGCACATTCCAAGGCATCAAGCCGGGCGCGCTGGTGCTGTGGCAACGCTCTGATCTAACGGCTCCGGGCGAGTTCAAGTCCGCCGAAATCCAGAAAATCATCCTGCGGGCAGGCCGCCCGGCCAAGTCCAACGAATCTCTCGCGCACGTCGCCCTGGTCAACGGCGACCGCATTCCCGGCACCCTCGTCGCGCTGGACGACGATATGCTCAGCGTGGACACCTCCTTTGCCGGGGTGATGCGCCTGCCGCGCAAGCTGGTGGGGATGGTCGCGCCGATGCCGCTGGGCGGGCGGGTGCTCTATCATGGTCCCTATTCCGAAGACGGTTGGCTGATGACCAACACCGAGTTTCCCGATGGCATTCCGGCCCCCACCGCCGATGACGACGAGGATAAGGCGGCCAAGCCGGCGGCTGACGACGCCAATGCGGCGGCAGAGGATGCGGGCGATGGCGAGGCGCAGGGCAAGGCTAAAGACCCGCCGAAGACCGCCATCCCGCGCTGGGATTTTTCCGGGGCGGCTTGGTATTGGAATCAGAAGCATGGTGCCACCGCCCTCACCCGCAAGTCCGGCATGACGGATCGTTCGCTGCTGCGCTTCAACCTCGCGTGGCGTAACCGCCTGATGGTTTATCTGGCGTTTCACGCCGATGGCAAGCGGCCGCCAAAACCCGCCAAGGACGGCGACGCAGCGAATGCCAAGGCCGGGGCACAAGCTGAGGCGCGGGGAATGCAAGCGGGCTTCGAGCCCCGCGACCTGTCCTTGCCACAACTCTTCGGCAATAGTTATGTCCTCCAGATCAACACGGGCTTTGTCATGTTGCTGCGCTGCGGCTTCGATGACAAAGGCAATCCCACCATGGAACGCATCCAAGTGAACAACCCCGGCATCCGCTTGCAAGAAACCGGTTCCGCCACCTTCGAACTGCGCTGCGACCGCCTCAAGGGCACTATCTTGCTCTTTATCGATGGCGAATTCGCCATGCAGTGGGCCGAACCCGGCCTCACCGAGGCCGGCGGCTATGCGGGCAAGGGCAGCGGCTTCGGCTTCCTCACCCAAATGGATAACTCCCCGCTGCGCCTGTCCGACGTGGTCATCGCCGAGTGGAACGGCATGCCCGACTCCGCCCGCAGCATGCAAGTGGACGCCCAGGATATCGTCCTACTTACCAATGGCAGCGATCGCTTCTCCGGCCACGTCTCCGGTTTCCAAAATGGCAAACTCCTCCTTCATAGCAAATTCGGCAATTTCGCCTTCCCGCTCGCCGACATCGCCGAGGTCCGCTTCGCCGCTGACTCACTCACCAAACCCGCAGAGCCCACCCCCGAGCACATCATCGTGCGCCTCGATCCCATCGGCAATATCACCGGCACACCTGTCTCCGGCGATGCCTCCTCGCTCAAACTCCTCACCCCCTACGCCGGCTCTATCAACATCAATCTCGACTCCGCCGTGATCCTCGATTTTCAACCATCCAACAACTTCCTCGATGCCTGGGATCCCCAATTCTAACCACCTGGCCGCGGCCCTTAGCCTGCTCGCTGGCCTCGCCGGCCTGGTACCTCGCCGCGCCGCCGCCGATGATTTGTTGCTGGAAGGGGCCGAGCGGCTGTCCGGCTGCGTGCGTGCTATCAACGCCAACGGCTCGGTGCTGTTGGAAACCCCGCTCGCAGCCGAGCCAATCCTCCTCAAACCTAACAGCGTCAGAAAGGTCGTCTTTAGCGGCCATCAAGCCAAGCCCAGCGCTGCCACCTGCGGCGTCACCCTCGTCAACGGCGACGTCCTGCCGGGCGACATCGAGATGGTGGACGATACCAATCTGACGCTCAATTCGAGCATTGGCGGCCACTTCGTCATCCCCCGCGCATCGATCCATTCACTGCAACTCGGGGCCCGCCAGACGAAAGCGATTTATGCGGGTCCGGATGGCCTCGGCGGCTGGACCCGCGATCCGGCCACTGCCGAGCGCTGGACGTTCCATGACGGGGCGCTGCAAGTGCGTGGCAGCGGTAAGATCAGCCGCCAGTTCGACCTGCCCCAACAATTCATCGTCCGCTTCAAGCTGAGTTGGGTGGAAGATCCTAACATCAAAGTATATTTTGCGGCGGCCGCGGGCAGCGGTGAGACGGCTATGGACCGCTATTATCTCACCTTCAGTGCTGCCGGCATTGAGATCAAGCGCGAGGCCTCCAGTGGCAGGCGCTATACCACCATCGCCACCCTGCAGCGGCTGCCCAAGCAATATCCTGGCAAGCATGTTACGATTGAGATCCGCGTGGATCGTCTCGGCAAGACGCTGCAACTCTATCTCAACGACGAGCCGGAAGGTCCGTTCAAAGATCCGTCAGACCAGGCCCCGGCCGCCAACGGCATCATCATTGAAAGCATGATCGAGGAGGCTGCCTCACTGCAACTCCGCAACATCGAATTGCTCGAGTGGAATCTCAAGGGCGAGCGCCGCCGCAGCGAGGACCGCGGTGACGTGACCAAAGACGTGCTCATCACCAGCGATTCTCAGCGCCATAGCGGCACCTTGGTCGAGACCAAAAAGGACCCGGACGGTTTGCTCTATGTGTTTAAAGGTGCGTTTCAGGATGAGGCCATCGAGGTGCCGGAGGCGGAGATTGCCACTGTCTTCTTCGTCGCCAAACAGCCCGCCGCTGCCCAGGCCCCTAAAGATTCCTTCGTAATCCAACTCCATGGCGGCGGCTCGCTCCACGTTGCCACCTGCACCTTCGCCGATGAGCTGGTCGAGGTCACTCATAATTTGTTAGGAAAGCTGACACTCCAGCACGGGGGCGTCGCCGCCTTTGAACGCGCCAATTGCCAATCCCAAGAGGCACCGCAACCATGAACTCACGCCTTGCCCTGCTGTTTTTCGCTGCACCACTGGCCTGCGCCGCCGCCAACGAGGCTGCGCCCGCCGTCATCCGCTTCGCTAACGTTTCGAAGGACCAGCTCTCCGGCTCCTTCGACTCCCTAGCTGGCGAGCGCATCGTGTGGAATTCTCCCATCCTCGACAAGCCCGCGCCGTTCTGGCTGAAAAGTGTGTTAGAGGTGATTCTGCCAACGACGTTGCCGGAGTTCAATGCCACCCACGAGGCCACCCTCACCCTGATGAACGGCGATAGCGTGCGCGGGCAGATCGCCGCAATCACCGACGACACAGTCACCCTCGATACCTGGTATGCCGGACGCCTGAACTTCCGCCGCGTCATGGTCAAGGATGTCGTCATCGCCCCCCGCCCGGCGCTCGTCTTTAGCGGCCCCACCAGCTTGGACGGCTGGACTCAAGCCGCCAAACAAGCCGCTTGGACCTATGAAAATTCGGCCTTGCGCACCACCGCGAGTGTCGGCATCGGCCGCGATGTGGGCCTGCCCGACGAGTGCAGCATTGGCTTCGATATTGCCTGGCGCGGCAGTCTGATGCTCAACTTCAATTTTTTTGCGGATGACGTGAGTTCGGACAGTCCGGCCCTCGGCTATCAGGTGAGTTGTCAGGGTTCGTTTGCGACGATTCGCCGCCAGAATGCCGGGATGCAATTTGGGGATCCGGCTAACATTCCTGAATTCAAGGATAATGACAAAGTCCGCCTCGAACTGCGGGCCAGCCGCAGCTCCGGCAATATCTGCCTGTATGCCAATGGCCGCTGCGCCGCCGTATGGAAAGATCCGAGCGCCGCCAAAGGTAAATTCGGCAAATTCATCCAGTTTGTGCCGCGTGGCAAGGACGCCTTGCGCGTGTCCGGCATCAAGGTGGCAGCTTGGGATGGAATTCTCGATGAGGCTGCCCAAGAGGATGCCGCTATGATGGGCATGAATCTGCGCTTCCAGCCCGCTATCGCCAACCCGGAGCCCACGCCCAAGCCCGCTACCGACGGCCGCATGAAACTGCGCAATGGCGATTCTATCGGCGGCGAGGTCACCGCCATTGTGGATGGTATCATATCGGTCAAAACCCCGTTTGCCGAGGTCAAGCTGCCGGTGGCCCGCGTCCGCAACATCATCCTCAAGCCCGCCGAGCTCGAAGAGCCTATCCGTCGCAACGGCGATGTGCGGGCATGGTTTGGCGACGGTTCGTCGCTGGTGTTTTGTCTGGACAGCATGACTCCGGATGCCATCACCGGCCACAGCCAACTCTTCGGCACCGCCACCTTCAAACTCGCCGCCTTCAACCGCATCGAGTTCAATATCTACGACCCCCAAATCACCGACCTGCGGGCCAAGGAAGGCTTGTAGTCCAGACTCGGTCATCCGCGGTCACACCGCCGGCCTTCATTCGCCGGCCTTCGCCTTTGGCGCTGGGGCTGGCGCAGCAGCAGGCGCCGTGCTGGCGGGGGCGGCATCGCTTTTCGCCGGCGCGTCGTTTTTGGCTTTGCCATTTTCAGACTTGGCAGCGGCTTGGTAGGATGAGGAGCGGTAGTCGGTTTGATAGAAACCGGAGCCCTTGAAAATAATCCCCGCGCCGGTCCCTAACAGGCGCTTGACCTGGCCGTCGCAAACCTCAACCACGCATTGCTCCAGCTTGGCATCGTTCATGCTCTGAACCACCTCAAAACGGTTTCCACATTTCTGGCATTCGTAATCGTAAGTTGGCATGGTCAGAGCGAATCCGTAGCAGGTTTTGCCTGCCGTGCAAGCCCAGCTTTCTCCGATGTCTTGCAGTGTTGACCGGTCGCCAGATTGAGCGTAGCCTTCGCGCGTCCCATGAAGGCCTCCATTTTTCCGACCCTCCAATATGCCGCCATCGCCATCATGGCCTGTGCTCTTGCCGCCTGCGTGGACTCACGCCCGCCGGGATCCGATTATCTCGCCGATGTGGGCGGACTGGTGCGGCATGAGGCGTCGGGCGGCCCGCATCACCCGGCACCTGCCATTCCGGACGATATTTCTTACTGGAGCGGCGACGACGTGAGTGGCAAGCCGCTCATCAAGATCAATCGCAGTGAGCAGAAGGCCTCATTTTACAAGGGTGGGGTGTTAGTGGGGGTGTCGCGGATTTCCAGTGGCAAGGAAGATCACGGGACGCCGCCGGGTATGTATAAGATCAAGGAAAAGGACAAGGATCACAAATCCACCCTCTACGGCGTCTTCAAGGATAAGCTCACGGGCAAGACTATCAACGATAACGTTGATATCCGGGTCGACAAAATCCCGCCTGGCGCTGCATTCTACAACGCTCCGATGCCCAATTTCATGCGCTTTGCCGATGGCATCGGCATGCACACTGGCTATCTTCCGGGTTACGCGGCATCCCACGGCTGCGTGCGTATGCCCCATGAGATGGCCGAAAAATTCTTTGAAAACGTGCAAATCGGCACCCCGGTGATTGTGGAGTAAGGCACGCGTTACCACTGCGTGCACCGTGAGAAAATCCATAAACCTAAAAAAGTTAGAACGAGTGGCCGCGGCGTTTTTTGCCACAACCGAGCGATGCGAGATGGTCTGACTGACTGCTACCCAAATAATCAGACAAATTTCACGGATGTTTTTGACTCTGGATTGTCGCAGCAGTTGCTGCACGGCAAATGCTCCAGGCGGCCCGTGTTTTAATCCGTGAAATCCGTGGGTCATCTAACCTCGAGTCTTGCCAAACTGCGGTTAACGGCTTGAAAGTGCTGATTGCAAAACTCTAGGCAGCGGTGTAAGCTGGGCATTGCTATGAAAATCTACTCATCGCTTGTTTCTCATTACTCTGCCGCCAAATATACCAGCCGCCACAATCCCCGGGAGACGCCCTCCCAGCCACCCTCTGGCGGCACGCGTTGGCAACGGGTTTCCAACGCGTGGCGATCGGCACTCCTGGTAGGCTGCATCGGCATCAGTTGGCAGCCAGCACTGTGCCGAGCCCAACAAGCCGGCGAGGATCCGCAGGACGCCCAGGTACTCACCCGTGGGCCGGTGCATGAGGCATTTGCCGGAGTGGTCACCTTCAATCCCGAGCCGGGCGTGGTGGTGCCCAAGGCGGCACCCGAAGCGATCGAGGAGGTCCCGCCTGCGGAACGGCCGGAGGGTGCCAACGTGACGTGGATTCCGGGCTACTGGGCATGGGACGATGAACGAAATGACTTCCTGTGGGTCAGCGGCATCTGGCGTTCGCTCCCACCTGGTCGCCAATGGATTGCCGGCTATTGGGCGCAAGTAGCCGATGGATACCAGTGGACGTCGGGCTATTGGGCCGACGCCACGGCGCAAGAAACGACCTATCTGCCGGCCCCGCCGGCGACCGTAGAGAGCGGGCCGAACATCGCGGCACCGGCGGAGAATTATGGCTGGACGCCGGGTTGTTGGCTGTGGCGGCAGCAGCGCTACGCATGGCAGCCTGGGTATTGGGCAGCCGGCCGTGCCAACTGGTCGTGGATGCCGGCGCACTATGTGTGGTCGCCCCGCGGCTATGTTTTCGTCGATGGTTATTGGGATTACCCCGTGGCGAGGCGTGGCGTGATGTTTGCACCGGTGCTTTTCGGCGCCGGAGTCTATGGGCGGCCGGGTTACTCCTACTCGCCCACCATCGCGATCGATCTAGCGTTGTTTGCCGAACAACTTTTCCTGCGGCCGAGCTATCATCACTATTACTTCGGCGACTACTATGCGCCTAGTTATCATCAGGGCGGATTCGTCGCAGCTTATTCCTATCAATCCAGTCGCGTTGGATACGACCCGATTTTTGCCCATCAACGCTGGGAGCATCGTCAGGACAGCAGTTGGGCACAGAACGTGGCGGATACCTATCAGTACCGCCGGGATCACGAGAACGCCCGGCCGCCGCGGACTTGGGCCGCCCTCCAAACCCTCCAAGCTAACCCGGCGGAAGCCAAACTCAACCGCGCGGTGATGGCCACGCCGCTTGACCAACTGGCCAAGCGCAAGGATGGTCCGCTGCAGTTTCAAGCGGTACCCCAGCAGGACCGCCAAAAGCTGGCACTGCGCAGTCAGGAAGTACAAAAGTCGCGTGAGCAGCGCCGCACGCTGGAGGCCAAGGGCAGCGTCGCCAGCGTCGTCCAACCTGGGGCTGCGCCGCAACCGGCCACTGTGAAGCTCACAAAATCGCCGATTGTCGGCAAGGCACCCGCCAAGTTGAAGCAGAGCGAGATGCCACCCGCGGTGCCACGTACCCCAAAAACGGATCTCAAAATCCTTCCCAACTCTGCAAGCCCAGCCCACCAACCCGGGCTAGAACCCAGCGTGCCAGGCCTCTCGCCGCGCGAAAAGGTGTTGCCGATGTCGCCCAAGACCGATGTGTTGCCACGCGAAAAAGTGGCTCCATCGGTGCCCTATGAAAAGGTCGTGCCATCGGTGCCACGTGATAAGATGGCGCAGCCGGTGCCACGTGAAAAGGTAGCGCCATCGGTGCCACGCGAAAAGGTAGCGCCGCCGGTGCCCCGTGAAAGGGTGGCGCCACCGGTGCCCCGTGAAAAGGTAGCGCCACCGGCACCCCGTGAAAAGGTAGCGCCACCGGCACCCCGCGAAAGGGTAGCGCCACCGGTGCCCCGTGAAAGGGT
>WBXE01000052.1 GCA_008932955.1 Verrucomicrobiota bacterium | reverse complement strand
GCGCTGTTTGGATAGTGGCAGCTTGGCAAACAACTCGCGCACCACCTCAAACGCACCGGTGAACGTCGCCGGATTGGAGCGCGGGCTGCGGCCAATCGGCGATTGGTCGGCCACCACGCATTTGCCTAACAATTCCAGCCCGTCGATGCGCTCATGGGCACCGGGAGTTTCGCCGCTGCCGTTGAAATGGCGCACGAGCGAGCGGTGCAGGATGTCATCCGCGAGGGTGGATTTGCCGCTGCCGCTCGGTCCGCACAGGCACACCAGTCGGCCTAACGGGATAGCCACGTCGAGGTGCTGCAGGTTGTGGTGGCGGGCCCCGCGCACTACCAGCGTGCCTGGGGTAGGGCCGCCGGGCGGAGTTCTAACGGGTGGTAGCACTTCGCCGCGCAACCACTGACCGGTGGGGGAATCAAGCAACGCCGGCGGGCCTGCGCCCATCACTTGGCCACCGGCCGCGCCGGCACCGGGCCCCATATCGATGACATAGTCGGCGGCGCGGATGATTTCCTCGTCGTGTTCCACCACTAACACCGTGTTGCCAAGATTGCGCAGGCGGGTCAGCGCGCCGATCAAGCGTGCGGTGTCCGCCGCATGTAAGCCAATGCTCGGTTCGTCCAACACATAGATCACGCCGGAGAGGCCGGCACCCAGTTGGGTGGCCAGACGAATGCGTTGCGCCTCGCCGCCGGCGAGCGTGCCACTGCCGCGCTCGAGTGTTAGATAATCCAAGCCCACCTCTTCGAGAAATGCCAGACGGCTGCGCACATCCCCGGCAAGCCGGTGACAAACGGCGGCCTTGGCGGGGTCCGGCTTGAAGCCATCCAGCCATGTTAGGGCGTCGGCGACTGACAGCGCGCAAAAATCCTGAATACCTAACCAGTGATTTGCGGTGCCCTCGATGCGCACGGCGAGCCATGCGGGTTGCAGGCGCATGCCGTCGCAGACGTGGCATGGTCGATGAGCCATTGCGCCTTTCAACGAACCCGCATCACAGAATATCTCGGTGCCCAAGCCCTCGCAGGCGGTGCAAGCTCCAAGGTGGGAGTTGAAGGAAAAATGTTTGGGTGAGAGTTCGCCCACCACAAAGCCAGTGCGTGGATTGCGATAGGCAGTTTGAAATGATAGGTCGCGCCAGGCTTCGCTGCCTGGATCTTGAATCGCCGCACGGGCCTCGCTGCCGCACAGACGCAGCGCCGTTTCCACCGAGTCGGCCAAGCGCGATGCCACACCCGCGCGAATCACAAAGCGGTCCACCACTATCTCCACGTCGCCCACTTGCTCCGGCCACCGCTTGGCCGCCTCCTCAATTTCGAGTACCTCGCCGGCCACCCGCACCCGGATGTAGCCCTGCCGCTGCAAGTCGGCTAACAAGCGAGCGGGCTCGGCGGTTTCCTCTATCGGCAGGGGCGCTAGCAACACCACTTTGCTGCCTTCCGCCAAGGCTGCCAGCTCGTTGACGATATCCGCCGCACTCATGCGTTGCAGACGCTCACCGGTTTGCGGATCATGCGGAATACCTGCGGCGGCCCACAGCACCCGCAGATAGTCATAAATTTCGGTGGCGGTGGCCACCGTCGAGCGCGGGCTGAGACCGCCGCCGCGTTGCTCGATGGCGATGGCCGGGCTGAGACCCTCGATGGCATCCACGTCGGGCTTTTCTAATTGATCGAGGAATTGCCGGGCGTACACCGACAGGGATTCGACATAGCGCCGTTGGCCCTCGGCATACAATGTGTGAAAGGCGAGCGACGATTTGCCAGAGCCGCTGGGCCCGGTGATGACCACGAGTTGGCCGCGCGGAATATCGACGTCGATGTTCCGAAGGTTGTGCTGGCGGGCTCCGCGAATCCGAATGACGTCCACACCCCTAGAAGAATGCACTCTGGCACAAGTTCCAAGTTCCAAACTGCAAAAAGCGCGCTAAGCTGCCCCCGTGACGTGCCTCCATCGCTTCCTCGACCCTGCCTCTGTCTCCCTGAAAATCTGTGGCGTCACCCGCCACGCTGATGCTGCTCAACTCATCGCGCTCGGCGTCCACGCCTTGGGCGTGAACTTTTGGCCAGGTTCCAAACGTTACCTGGCAACGGCGGATGCCACGTGGTTGCAAGAAGTTGCCGGCAAGATTCTGCGGGTGGGGGTGTTCGTCAATGAACCGGTGGAGATGCCATTGGAGTTAATTCGCGAAGGTCTGCTCGACGTGATTCAATTGCACGGTGATGAAACTCCGGCCGATGCCGAGGCCTATCGTGCCGCAAATATTCCATTCATCAAAGCCATCGGCGTGAAATCACGCGGCGATTTGCTCCATGCCAGTGCCTACGGGGCTGCAGCAATTTTGCTAGATGCGCATGCACCCGGCGTGTATGGTGGTACCGGTGAAGTGTTTGATTGGAATGTGGCCAGCGAGTTCCGCCAGCAACATCCCGGCTTGCCGCTCATTCTCGCCGGTGGCATCGTGGTGGAAAATGCCGCGCTGGCCGCCAGCCAGGTGCGGCCTGTGGCCCTCGACGTCGCTTCCGGTGCGGAATTGACCCCCGGCATCAAGGACTTTGTGAAAATCCAAGCTCTGCTCGCAGCCCTCTCCGCCTGAATATGCTCACCGACACCCACTGCCATCTGGCCTCGCATCGTTTTGCCGCTGACGAATTTCCCGCACTCATCGGCCGGGCGCATGCCGCAGGCGTCACTCGCATGGTGACGCTAGCCACCTCGCTGGACGATCTCCAAGCCAACCTGACTCTGGCGCAACAGCCGGACATTCATGCCTGCATCGGCATTCATCCTTGCGATGTCCACCATGCCCCGGACGATGCTGTCTCGCAACTCGCCGAGTTCGCTGGCGATCCTCGGGTGTCTGCGATAGGCGAGACTGGCCTCGATTACTATCATGCCGCTCCCGATGGCTGGGATGAGACCACGTTCCGTGAACGCCAGCGCCGCTTCCTGCGCCAACACTTCCAACTCGCCGCCGCCGCCAATCTCAACCTGGTAATCCATACCCGCGACCGCAGCGGCGACGCTTCGTTTGATGATGCGTTGGCCATCTACGCAGACTTCCACCACGCGGTGCGCGCCATCTTCCATTGTTTCATCGGACCCTGGGCCAATGCCCAACGAGTACTTGAGCTCGGTGGCTTGCTGGGCTTCGGCGGCGTGAGTACGTTCAAAAATGCCAGCGCCATTCGCGACACCATCGCCCTCTGTCCCATAGGGTCATTTATGTTAGAAACCGACTCGCCGTATTTAGCGCCCGAGCCGCATCGTGGTCAACGCAACGAACCCGCCTTCGTGCGTCACACCGCCGAGCGGATTGCCATGCTGCGTGATGAGTCACTCGCCGCACTCGCCGCGCACACGAATCAAACCGCCAATGATTTTTTTCGATTTCCTTCTGAAACTATTTGATTAATCTGCCTCTGTCACCGCGCCCACCGCCGAGTGATATGCAAAGCCTAACATCGTTTCCCGCCACTTGCTCCAACCAGCTCATCCCATTACCATCATGAACTATTCCCGTTTGCTCCTCGCCTCGTCACTTGCCATTGCCCTCGTTTCTTGTGCCAACCAGAAAAACGATTACGACACACCCGCTACCGCTGCCATGCCTAATGCGGCTCAACCGCCCGCTACGGCGAATCTTCCCGACCAGCCAGCCAATCCAATCTACGACACGCCTCCAGCTTATCAGGAGAGTGCCACCGCACCAGTCTCACCCGAGGCGGCGGCACCGTCTCTAACGACGCAGGCGCAGCCAGCTGCTGCTCCAGTCGCCACTGCAGAAGCCACCCACGCTGCTGCCACCGTGCACATTGTGGTGGCTCATGACACGCTTGGCGGCATTGCCAAGCACTACAAGGTGTCCGCCGCTTCGATCAAAAAGGCCAACAACATGACCCATGATACCGTGATCCTTGGCAAGAAGATGATCATCCCTGCCCATTGAGTTATCCGTTATTTGCGCCGGATGCCTGCGTGCTTCCGGCGCCCACCCGCACCACCATGCGCCGCTCCTCTGCCGCTTTCCTATGCATCATCAGCCTTGCGGGCTGGCTTAATGCCGCAGAACCGGCCCCGCAACCGACCGCGCCACCCGCGGCTACGCCCAGCTCGCACGATGCGGCGCTGGAGCATCTTCTTACGGAGCGCGAATCTCCCGCTGCCTTGCAAGCTGCCATCACCCAGGCACGCAAGCAAGGCGTCAACGAGCAAGTCATCCTTGAGGCTCGCTTCCTCTTCCTAGTTGATAGACACGACGATGCAGCTATCGCGGCCCTGCTTCCAGAGTTCACCAAGCGCCGCGCCAGCTTCAATCTCGACGATTCAAAAACCTTCGCATGCATCGACGACTGGCTCGCCGTCAATGAATACGTCGAGGCCATCGCTGCCCTCAACCAAGGTGACAAGCCCGCCTTCAAACAGCATATCACCGAGGCGTTTTGGCTCAGCCCGCGCCAGGCCGCGGCCTTCGCCCCACACATCGAGCGCTTGCACTTGCAGGCGGCTATGCGATCTATCAAAATCGACTTCGCCGCACAGTTTATAACAATCAACTCCGACCAACCGGAAACTCTAAAAAAACTTCTCGGCGACAAGCAGGCGTTGCTGCTGCATTTCTGGTCGCCGTGGAGTGACGAGAGTGAGGCTGCCATGGCTGACTTTCACAGCACCGCGAAAGACCTTGGCGCGAAGCATATCGCAGTCGTTTCAATCTTGCCACAAGCCTCGGCCAAACTTCTAACCGATGCGCGTGCCACCCTCAAGACGCTCGGTCAAAAGCCGCCGGGCGCATGGTTAGTCGATAAAAAATCCCATCCGCTCGCTCGCGAGTTGCGGGTCTTGTCACTCCCAACCATGGTCTTGGTTGCCACTGATGGACGCATTCTCTTCAACGGCCATCCAGCTGATGATGCGCTCTGGCAGGCCTTGCTCAAAGTAAATCCGGCCATCCATCGCCAGCCATCTATCGCCAGCCCCGCCACGCACTGATGCGCTAACTACGATACGCATAGTAGTTAATGATTTTTTAAAAAACGAAAAAATTAATTTTTCTTTCTATTCCGCTTGTTCTTACTTGACGGTCTTCTTAAATAATGTTCCCTTCGTCGCAAGCAACGAAAGTTATTCCGCATGGCGCACATTGCACAACCCACCAATCTTGAACTGCAAGCCCTAACGGTGCTGTGGCATCACGGGCCTTCGACGGTGGCGGCGATTCATGAGCAGTTGTCGGATGGCAAGGCTCGCGCCTACACCACGGTGCTCACCGTGATGCAAAACCTCGAGCACAAGAAACTCGTCAAGCGCACGCCCTTGGGGCGGGCCCATGTGTATGAGTCGGCCTGTTCGCGGGACCAGGTGATCCGGCAGGCGACTGCCGGGTTTGTTACTAACACTTTCGGGGGGCGTCTCGAAGAGGCGCTACTCGCAATCCTCTCCACCGGCATCTTGACGCCGGACGAGAAAACAAACATCGAACGCAAACTCGAACAACACACGACCATGGCTGCAAAAAAAACAGTAAAGAAGGTCGCAGCTAAGGCTGCGAAGCAAGCGGTGAAACCAGTCGCCAAGAAGGCCCCAGCCAAAAAGGCAGCTGCTAAAAAGGCAGTAGCTAAAAAGGCTCCAGCCAAGAAAGTCGCCCCGAAAGCCCCGGCTAAAAAGGTAGCGAAGAAAGCGCCCGCTAAAAAGGTAGCGAAGAAAGCGGCGAAAAAAGTGGCAAAGAGCGCCAAGAAGGCTCCTGCCAAGAAAGTAGCCAAGAAGACCGTTGCTAAGAAGGCTGCACCTGCCAAGAAGGCCGCA
The DNA here is from genome assembly GCA_008932955.1 of Verrucomicrobiota bacterium. Classification (GTDB taxonomy): domain Bacteria; phylum Verrucomicrobiota; class Verrucomicrobiia; order Verrucomicrobiales; family Akkermansiaceae; genus Luteolibacter. Next base: position 6,739 of record WBXE01000052.1, on the reverse strand, counting down.
CCTGCCAAGAAGGCCGTGAAGAAGGCCGCGCCTGCGAAGAAGGTCGTGAAGAAGGCGGCGCCAGCAAAGAAGGCCGCCGTTAAGAAGGCACCGGCGAAGAAAGCCGCCAAATCTGCCGCGAAGAAGGCCCCCGCCAAGAAGGTGGCCAAGAAAGCCGCGAAGAAATAATCCCGACACAGGCAACCTGAGAGCTCATTTGTGCGCGTTTGCGCGCGCGGCATCTCAAAGTTGCTTTAGTGTTTCGTGATTGGCGGGAGGTCCTCGGGCCTCCCGCTCATTTTTTTGCCGGCGGCCGCCACCAAGTCGCACTTGCCTATCAGCCACTTGGGAATGGCCATCCGCGTCAATGATTTCAATCCGCGAGGCCACAGCGCCGGATTGTGCTCGCCTTGAAGAGAGGAGGCGCGGCGGGCTCGGGCCCTGCGGGCTTCACGCAAAAAAGCGAAAAAAGGGGTTGCATCGGTGGCGCAGGCTATCCTAGTTTCGTCCGCCTGCAAGGCAGCCCTCATGCGCGGTTAGCTCAGTGGTAGAGCACCTCCCTGACACGGAGGGGGTCACTGGTTCGAACCCAGTATCGCGCACCATTCTTATGCTCAAGGGCACAGTAAATCGGAGGTAAGATTCAGCCCTCTGAAGCATGAGCTAGCAGTCTTTTTGCTGCCTGTAGTGATCACGGGCAATGAGGTTGGGTAAAAGAGACCGCCCAGCTCACCCCGTGATCGGCGGCCCCCTGCAAGCCCGGAGTGAGGCGAATGACCCGCCGCACGGCGCTACGCCAATCAGCACTATCAGGATAGAAATTCGCCAGGCGCCCGGCATGGTTCGTGCGCAGCACCACGCGCCGGGCTGATGGTTAGGCCCGGGTGAAATGACGGTCCATGGACCAGCGGCCAGCGCCAGGCGAAGCATTGCGGGAGTGGCGGAGTCGTTACCGCGGACCAAGCTGTGAAGCAAGCTGCAGAGAGGATTGGCGGTGGTGGATTCGATAGAGCCAGCGGCGTGGGTGTGGATGGTGTGTTCATGGCACTTGCCGAGTTGCGCGGGCCAGCGCGCCGAAGTCCGAATCGGCTACATCGGCTCCGCGGCCCATACCTATCTGAATCCAGCGTCGGCGGCCCTCCGGCGGCACCCCCCCGAGGCGAAGGTGAAACTGCTGCCGCTCATCGAAGCTGCCGCCACCTGATCTCTCCGCTAATCTGGCAGCGCGGACGAGCTAATGCCCTGCACAGGATCATAATCGACCTGTTAGGTCAGAACGCCAAACAAGGCCTGCTGCCGTAAAACGGGCGTGGGAGGAAGATTTTTCGCTATGGATCCACGCCGATGCACAAGTGGGGATTTCAAGTCGGTGAAGCGTGTGCTAGCGTCGCCCGCACATGCCCCTTAGCCAAGAGACTGCTGCCCGCGAGCCATTAGACAGCGGCATAAAATCCGCGCGTTACCGCAACCTTGCGCTGATCATGGGCTTGGGGATGTTTGCGAGCACCTTCGCCCAAAGCGGGGTGTTGGGCCTGTATCCGTTCCGATTCCTGCTCAAGGATCAATTGCACGAAGGCCCGTTTCGCGTCGCGCTGTTCTTGCAGCTCGCGGCGATGCCGTGGAATCTGAAAATCATCGCCGGAATCATCTGTGACGGCCTGCCGCTCTTCGGCAGCCGGCGGCGTTTCTATTTGCTGCTGAGCACCTTGCTCAGCGGCTTGTTGTGGTTGGCGGTGGCTGGCGTCCCCCCCGCGTTCGCACCGCTGGTCCTAATGGTCACCATTATGAACATCGCCCTGGTGTTTGTCAGCACGGTGGCCGGCGGCCTGCTTGTCGAGGGCGGGCAGGTCTTCCAGGCAAGCGGACGCTTGAGCGCCTGGCGGGTCGTCGCCATGAATGTCGGCAGCCTTGGCATTCCGCTGGGGGCTTTCATTGCGACCCGTTCTCTGGCCATCACAGCGATGGCGGCGGCACTGCCGCTTTTGGTGGTGTGTGGGATCACGTTCTTTCATTATCGCGAAGATCAGGTTGCTCGCCCCAATCCTCGCGCGTGGACCGGCATCAAAGCACAACTCAAGGTTGCCCTACGTTCGCGAGCTCTCTGGGCAAGCGCCGGCTTGCTATTTTTAGTGCAGTTTGCGCCCGGGTTTTCCACTCCACTGATGTTCTATCAAACTGACAATCTGCATTTTTCTGAGAATATGATCGGGCTGCTCACGCTGATTGATGCCATCGCGGGAATCAGCGGGGCGTTTTTCTACGGCTACTTTTGCAAGCGCATTGCGTTGCGGCCGCTGCTCTACGGCGGCATTATTTTTTCCGGCCTGATTTCTCTACTCTATCTCGGATACGACGATTTTAAGTCGGCTCTAATCATCGAGGCGGCATACTTTTTCGCCTACGCCTTGGTGCAAATGCCGCTCTATGATCTCGCGGTGCGTGCTACGCCAAAAGGTAGTGAAGCGCTCGGCTACTCGATCATCATCAGCGTTTGGAACTGGGGTCTGTTGTGTTCTGATCTGATCGGCTCGGCCCTCTACGAGAACCGCCATTGCACCTTCAAGCAACTCGTCTGGCTCAATGCCGCCACCACCCTGCTCGTTCTGGTCGCGGTGCCGTTTCTACCCAAACTGCTGGTGGATTACCGGGAAGAGGAAACGCCACCCGTCATGCCCTAGCTTCAGAACTCAGGGACCCCTCTCGCTTTTGATGCAGTGCAAGCCACCTGCTACTGCAACTTTAACCCCGAACGCAATGACTTAGCTGTCACCATGTAATGTGCTGATGCACTTCGCATGGCTAGCAGATCGTTAAGTCCTAAGATTCATCCGGGCCGAGTCGCAGGTCGGCGCTCAGCGGTAGGCTGGTTACGATGGCCGTAGTCGCTGCGGCATTGAGTTGGAGTGCTTCACCGTTGGCGGTGGTGGCACAGAGGATTTTTTGGCCCAGCGGCAACGGTGGCGCGAGCCACAGGCCGCCGGTCGGCAATGTTGCCAAGCCGGCGACTTCAATGGCGATGTGGCTGTTGCTAGTGGCGGAGATTTTAAAATCCAACAACCCGTGGCGGGTGGGAAGTCCGGCCACCGCAAACCCATCGTCTTGGACTATCCACTCCCATGACAAGCCGCCGGCCAGCACCAGGGAGTCGCTGCCGTCGCGTTCGCTCGCCACCATCGAGGCGAGCGCCAGCAAGTATTCCGCCGCAATCCATGTGTGCGGCACATCGCCCAAATGCCCGGGCGCGCGGGGATTTTGCCAGGTGATTTCTGGCCACTGGTTCCAGCCGATAGGCCGCCGGTCGGTGAGGAAAAATTCCAACAACTCATTGGCTGCGGCGCGTTGGCCGAGGCGCACGAAGGCCCCGATGAGGCGGATTTCATAAGCCGTGTAATTCATCCATGGCATCTGGCCGCGATGTTTGCGGCGGAATCCGGCGAGGTAAGTTTCCAACATCGCGTGCAACTCGACCGCTGGTAGATCGTCGGCGAAATCTAGCAACGCGATGGCATTGGCGGTGGCCGTCGGGTCGAAGTCCGCCCACTCCACCGAGCCTGGGATATAGGCTAGCTTGTGGTTTGCGATGACGTGTTCCAGTGAGCGCCGAACGTCGGTTAGAAAGGCGGTGGCGGCGCGCTGCCAGCGCTCGGCGGCCTCTGGCAGATCCATAGCGCGGGCCAATTCGGCGGCGGCGTGGAGGCCGCGGACGCCCCAAAAATCATCCCAATAGGAATGCACCGGATGCGCCAGATATCCCTCGTGGCTCGCACTTTCGGGCAGTAAGCCGTAACAAGCGGCGTGTTCCGGGGTGGTGTATTCCGCAGTCATGCGCAAGCCGCGCAAGTGCAGCAGGTATTCCGCCGCCCGGATCACGGGTTGCCGCATGCTTTCCAAAAATGCCCGGTCGTCCTCGGCGCGGAATACCTCGCGCACGCCCCACAGCAATTGGCCGTGGCTGTCATGTTCGACTAGCCAGTCGATGCCATCTCGGTCTACCACGCAGGGCACGAAGCCGTCGGCACGCTGGAACGGCACATACCATTGCAAAAACTCACTGAGTGCGTGCGGAATGTTGGCCTTGGCCAGGGCGGCCCCCATGATCACGCAATCACGGATCCACGAGCGGGTGTAGCGGCGCGGCCCGGGTTGGATCGCCGCGCCATCGCGGTTGATGAGGATGTGAGCCGCAGCCGTGCGGAAGCAGGCGATGGCCGGCGCCGCGCTGGCTGGCACCCGCCATTGCACCCGGTCGAGCAGGGTGTTCCATTCGCTTAGAGCCGCGTCCCGCGCATTTTCCACCAACTCCGCCGCCTGCGCGAAAAACGGCACTGCAATAATCACTTCGTTGCGGGCCGGACCGATGTCCCACACCAGCGCCGCGGACGCCAGGCCCGAGGCATCTTCAACCGCTGCGCTGGCCGGCAGCAGGCCGTTTGCTAGATAGGGCAACACTCCGCCCTCCTCAAATGCGGCCGCCCCCACGGCGTCGGCAGGAATGTTGGGAAATACTTGGCGTCCGTCCACCCGCAGACCGGCGGCATCGCCGCGGATGTGATGGATCGGGCTGATGCCGCCCAAATTGCGGAATGCCTGCCATGGCGGATTCACTTGCAACGGTCGCAGCGCCACCACCAACCGCGAAGCCGGGGGAGGGGACTCGTCCCATTCCACCCGGTAACTTGCCCGCAGTGTTAGATTGGTACCGCGGCCGTCGACCCACGGCCGCACATGCAGCCGCATGCCCGGCAGTTGCCAGGTAACGCTGGGTAGCGGCGCACCATCGGCGGGCAGCGCCGGGGTGGTCGTCACATCATCCCAGGTGACGAGGCGCCCATCTATCAACAAAAACGGTTCCAGGGAAAACCCGGCCTCATCCACTTCAAGCAGGCCTTCTTCGTTGAGCAGGGCGCGGCGGCCTCCTTCCGGCGTGCCAACCGGCGTCCAGTACGATTGCTCGCGATGCCAGTAGCGCGGGTGCCAGCCGCGCGGTGCGTCCGCTGCGACGGCATGCATGAATTCGTTAGGACTGCGGGAAAATCCGTCTGGTTGGATTTTTATCCCGGTGATGGCCGCACACCCGGCATGCGCAAATGACAGGCGCAAGTGGCGTGCCTCGCCGCCCGCCACCGCGATGTGGCTGCGGGCCCCAGAGGCGCGGCTTGCCTGATGCACCGCCGTCCAGTTGCTGCCATCGGCCGACACTTCCATGACGTAGGCCCGCGGTGGCAAGCATTCAGGCCAATCGATGCTCATTCCTCCGAAGCGTTGCGGCCGTCCAAAGTCCACGCTCCACCACGGGTGCGGGTCGTTTTTTTCCGCCTGCCAGCCGCCGCCGGAAAACACCGCTGCTGCCGCATGCCCCGGCGCGCTGCTGGAGGCGGCGACCTGCGCCGCGCTCCGGAACGATTCATCGCGCAGCGAAAAATCCGTCAGTTCCAGCGTGCCACAGCCACCTGGCCCGGCCACCACTGCAAATTCGATGGCCCCGACCTCGGCAGCCGCTCCGCCACCGGCCGGTCCCCAGGCAAAGGGCAGGTCGCGTTCGCGAACCTGCCTCGGCGTCCACTCTGGCGGCCACGGGCAATCTGGCTGCAGATGGCGCCACACATTCGCCCCGCCGCGATCCGCCACTTTGAATTCAAAATGGTTGGGCGGGCCTTCGCCGCGCAGCTTGAAGCCAATGGCAAATGTCTCGGGCAAGGCGATGCCAAGCTCCTTGCGAATCACCACAAAGCCGCTGCCTCCATGAAAATCATACTCGAGCCGCAGGCCCGCCTGGCCCGCAGGCCCGCCGATCGCGCTCAAGCGCCCTTCCGCCTGGCCGGAGGCCGCCACCAGCCAGTTGGCGGGTTCCGCAAACAGGTCAGCAGGCAAGGGCGATGATGAAGGAGGGTTCATGCAACGCCACGCAGCATAGCTTGCCGCCGGGTCTGAGGCTAGCTCTGTATGCTGCTTGTCATTCGTGTGCAGGAATAAGTCCATTGTGCCGATCCATGGCACTTATCTGGCATTGCCAGGGATAGTGATCACCTGCGCGGGGGTTGCTTCCACAAACAGACTGGCACCATAGAAAATACCGGGCTTTTTCTCGGCAAAACGCATCCGCCGCAGCCGGGCGTCCCACAAGTCCAGATAACTGCAATTCACCGTCTTGTTGCCGTTGCCCAGCGGCAGGTAGCGTCGCCCGCCTTACTGGTCGTGTAGCTCCGCCCGCCGCCCGGCTGACCTGGAATCGTCACTGCTTTGGGGTAGTCGAAGCGGGCCGGAGCCGCCGCGTTTTTCTGATGCCATGCAGCTGCCTGATCGAGGGCTTGGTCGCCCTCGCCACAGGTGCGAATGCTCCACCAATGCTCGCCGCCGGCCAGTCGCCGCCGATAGACAATGCTGCCGCCGTCGGGCGAAAATACCGGATCGTGATCCTGGCCTGCGTCATCACGCGTCAGCTGCCGCAGCTCCTTGGCTTCTGCATCGAACAGATACATATGGCCATGACTCGTGCCTTCCGTTAGATAATAGCGGATCGCCACCACCACCCACCGCGGTCTGTCAGCGGCCGACAAAACCGTAGGTGCCAGGCAGGCAAGGCAACAGGCGCTGAAAAGGGCATTCATGATTACGGCTGACGCTTGCCACGCTGAACAAGTCCGCCGCGCGATTCCAGCAAAATAAAACCATCGCGATCCTCTCGCCCCTCTCCGTATCAAGCGTTCCTGGCTTGGCTCGACAGGCGCTTGGCTCGACAGGCGCTTGGCTCGACAGGCGC
>WBXE01000051.1 GCA_008932955.1 Verrucomicrobiota bacterium | reverse complement strand
CCTGCAGTTTATTCGCTGGCTACGCTCCATGCTCCTGCGGGCGACCTGTTACAGGGAGGCTCTGGCGCTGTTGCGCCCACTCATGCTGAAATATCTCTAAGATGTTAGCCAACAGCGTTCGACACGCGACAGAGGGACAGATAAACTGTCTTCTCTCAGGCATGCGCTTATCATGGGCAGGCCGGCTCAAGCCGGCGCTCCATCGCGACAGAGGGACAGATAAACTGTCTTCTCTCAGGCATGCGCTTATCATGGGCTGGCCGGCTCAAGCCGGCGCTCCGGAAGAGCTAACTGATCTATCCAAGAACCGTGCCTTGGTTGAGGGCGGCCAGGGTGCCGCCGCTGGGGGAGCTGAATACGTAGGAATGCTCCAGGCTGTCGTTGAGATAGGCTTTGGCGGCGGCCACGGCGGCTGGCAGGGTGGCGCCCATCGCCAACCCTGCGGTGATGGCCGCCGAGAGTGTGCAGCCGGTGCCGTGCGAGCCGGCCACCGCCAGCCGCGGGGCACAAAATTCATGCATCAGGCCGTCCGCCACCAACACATCGAGGCAGTCCGGGCCAGCGAGGTGGCCGCCTTTCAATAAAATGTGGGTTTGGAACATTTTCGCCAAGCGGTGGGCAGCGGCGATCAGGGCTTGTTTGTTGGGGATGGCGCGGCCGAGCAATGCCTCGGCTTCCGGCACGTTGGGGGTGATGAGCGTTGCCAACGGCAGAAGGTGCTCGCGATAAGCGCGCAAGGCGTGGGGTTCGAGCAAGGGGGTGCCGGTGGAGGCGATCATCACCGGGTCCACCACCAGCGCCAGCTGCGGCCGCGCCGCCAATAATTCCGCCACCGCCCGCACATGGGCGGCGGATACCAACATGCCGGTTTTGACCGCCGTCACCGGGAACGAATCTAACATCAGAGACAGCTGCTCGCGCAGCAGCGCCACCGGCACGGTATGCACGGTCAGCACAACGTTGGCGGATTCCGCCACGACACAGGTGAGCGCGGTGAGGCCGTGCACGGCAAAGTGCTGGAATGTTTTCAAGTCGGCCTGGATGCCCGCGCCTGCCGAGCAATCCGAGCCTGCTATCGTCATTGCCACTGGCGGCGCGCTGGTCATGGCGTATTCATAGCGCGATGCGAGGCTGACTCCAGCGAATTTTCGTGCTTGGCAGCAGCCGTGCCAAACGGAACCATCTCCGGCATGGCAGGACCCCTCCGCGAATTTGAAGACCTTCACGTCAGCGTGGACGATGTGATCTACATGCCGGGGCTGGAGGCGAGCGCGCAAAAGCCGCACCCGTTCGTCTATTTTATTTCGATTCACAATGATTCGCCCGTTGCGGTGACCATTCGCGGTCGCAAGTGGGTGGTGCATGAGGACGGCGGCGAAGTCAGCGTGGTGGAAGGCGCGGGAGTGGTCGGTCAAACGCCCGCCATCAACCCCGGCGAGCATTTTTCCTACAACAGCTACCACGTGGTCGCCCGCTCGGCACGCGTTAGCGGCTCGTTCTTCGGCGAAACCGCCACCGGTGAGTGGATCTTCGCCCGCATCCCCGAATTCCGGCTCGACGTCCCGCAAGGGGCTTAGCCAAGTGGCGTGTGCCATGGCACACCTCTTCCGGAGCGCCGGCTTGAGCCGGCCAGCCCATGCGCAGAGCCAGGGCCGCCTCTGAGCGTCTTGCACTTGCCCGTTCCATGGGCGGCCGGCTCAAGCCGGGGCTCCATGAAGCCATTCGGCGTAGCCCTCACGGGGTTTTGAGCAAGCGTGCGGCGAGGGCCTTGAGGTCTTCGACGGGAATGGCGAAACTCTCGGCGCGGGTGGCGCGGGCGATGTTCATGCCGAGACAGCGGCCATTCAGATCTAGCAAAGGGCCGCCGGTGATGGATTTGGCGCCGAGGATGTCGTGTTGGAGGATGCGCGGGAAGCCGCTGCGGCGTTCGGAGAACGAGCCGCTCATAGCGTCGTTGCGGTTCGTTTCCTCGCTCATTTCGCTGCGAGCCATGAGCCGCACGTCGGCGGATTTTTCCTCCTGGCCGCGGCGGTAGGTGAGCTTGGCGGTGGTGCCCGCCTTGCGGTCTTTGAGGACGGCGGCGAGATCCTCAAGTTTGACGACAGGTTTGCCGTCGATGGCCAGAATCACGTCGCCTTTTTGGAGGTCGGCGTCCTTGGCGCCGCTCTTGTCTTGGACGTCGTCGATTACGAGCTCCTGGGCATCAGGCTTGAGTTTGACGCCGAGGGCGCCGCCGCCGGCGGTGGGGATTTCGCGAATCTTGGCACTGATGATGCCGGCCAGGACGCGGCGATGGGTGCGGGTGGTGGTGCCGTTGGCCACCACCCAGGTGCCTTGGGGCACCGCGCTGGTAGGAGCGTAGACCACCGGGGTCAGGTCGCTGGCATCGATTTTGATTAGGGCCACGTCCCACTGGTCATCGGTGGCGAGGATCTTGACGTCGGAGTATTTTTTCTCATCGACGGTGACCGCGAGTTTTTTGATGGTCTTGAGTTCGCTCGCTTTGGTTAGGATGAAGCCATCGGGGGAGATAACCACGCCGCAGATCGCCTCGCTGCGGCCGTCGTAGATGATGGCGCTGCATTTTTGGATGACCTGGCGTTGGGCATCGAAGGCCGCCAACACGGTTGGGCCGGTGCTGCGGAAGGTCGTTTCGAGGCTTTGGTCGGCCGCTGCGCGGGTGGCGAGGATGACGACGATGGCGGTGAGGATGGATTTAGCGTGCACCAAGTTTGAGTTTGATGGTGAGGGGTTTGCCGGCGCGCAGGGCCTCGAATTCCAGGGCGTCGCCTTCCGCCATTTCCTTGATCAGGCCTTGAAATTGCTCGCGGGTTTTGAGTTCGTCGCCGTTGAGCTTGAGCAACACGTCGTCTTCTTTGAAATCCGCCTTGGCCGCCGGAGTGTCCTTGCCCACCTTGGTGACCGTCAGCCCGCCCTCGCTGCAGGCTTCGGTGGCCAATCCGAGGAAACCCTTGCCCTTTTCAGGTTTCTTGACAAACGGTCCCTCGCCGATGAACTCGGCCTTGAGCAGGCCGTCCCAATTTTTCACAAAAACTTGGATAGGCACGTGCATATCGATGCCCATCCAAACGCCGACGCGCGAGTGGATGCCGATCAACTGGCCTTGCAAATTGAACAAGGGGCCGCCGGAATCGCCGCCGATGAGGGTGCAATCGGATTGGATCGTGTTGTCGGTGATGCGGACCAAGCGGCCGAGGCGCACGACCGAGCCGCGCTCTTTATCGAAGCCGCCGGCATGCCCGAGCGCGAACACCCAGTCGCCCAATCGCGTCGACTCCTTGCGCTCAAGTTCCACGAACGGGAATTTCTCCTTATCGGTGATGCGCACCATCGCCGCATCGGTATCGGCGACGACGCCGAGGGACACGGCCTTGAGTTTGCGGCCGTCTTCGAGCAGCACGGTGAGGTCCTTGTTGACACCGCTGGCGACGTGGGCGGCGGTGAGGATCAGGCCATCCTCGGAAACGATGACCCCGCTGCCGCTGCCTTCGCCCAGTTCGATGCACACGGTGGCGTTGCGGGCGGCGGGCAGCGCCTGGGTGAGGGCGTGCTGGATGGCGTCGAGATCCTGGCGATTTTCGGGCGCTTTCTTGTCATTGACGTAAGGCCTGGCCGGGTCGGCGGAGGCGGCCCATGGCATTAGGGCGGTGAGCAAGCAGGTGAGCAGGGGTTTCATCGCGTGGCAAGAGCGGCAGCTTAGGCGCGTCGCGTCTTTGAAGCAATCCCGCAAGCCGGGTTTCTGCGGCGGCTCAGGTCCGGCGCGAATCATCCGCCACCTGTTGGCGCTGGGATGCCGGTGGCAAGTTGACGCTGGCAAAGGCGATCACTGCCCCTACTCCCGCCGCGTGCTCGCCGCCGAGGCGCGGTTCGACGGTGAGCTCGGGAAATCGATAGGTGGCCTGCCGCCGCCGCCAGCCGGCAATACCCAGGATGACGGCGAGCCCGCTGATGAGCAAGAGGCCGGGAATGGCCAGTTTCTGCGCCAGCGGCTGCAAGCGGGCCAAGCGCGCGCTGAGCGAGGAGGATTTTTTGGCCAGTTTGGCGGCCAGTGCAAGGGAGCGTTTAGAGCCCTCGGCATCCTCGGCGATGCTGTGGAGCATTTGTTCCATCCGATAGATCCGCTTCGTCAATTGCTCGATGAAGCTGTGCAATTGCTCCGCCGGGTTGGCGGCTTGGCTGGCTTGTGAGATGGCGCTTTGCAGCGCTTGGGGTGGCTCGGTGGCGGGGATGGTCTCCGGCAATGACGGGCTGGCGTAGAGCGCCGCCTGTTGCGGGGCGCCCAGGAAATAGTACACCAAGAGGGCTGGGCGACCCGTGGCGAAGCAGCGTTCGCTCAATTCCTCGCCGCGCACCTCACCCGGAATTTCCTGATCCTTGGCGAATACATAAATGAATAGATCAATCGGCGAGTCGCTCGAATGCGCCTTGAGCAAACCAAGTAGGTCGTGGCCGCTCGACTCGTCGAGCAAGCCCTGCGGGTCAATCAAAAATGTCTCAGGACGCGTGTCAAAGTATGCCGCTAGATATTTTTCGGCAACCGGCAGCGTCGCGGTTTTGCCCGTGGCGAGGTCAGCCGTCGGTGGTGCCTCGCCAAGGTCCGGCGGCGGCTCGGCATCCGTGCTGCCGCCCAAGATCTGGTCTCCTGCCAGCCACTCGGATGTTGCCATCGTCTTACGTTGCGCCTCACTCAAGGTTGGCAGCGGGGTCGTATCGCGTGCCGGGAGGAGCGGGCCGGCGAGGCCTGCCGCCAGTGTTAGCCACAGCCATGGTTTCATCGCGCCACCTCCTGTGGGGCCGGTGGTGGCAGGTGGCCGGTAAAGCGCCGCGGATGGCGCTTGGCTTGCTGGCTGCGTTTGCGCAGCAGCCAAGTCAATTGATCGAATGCCTTGATCATGCCGTCGGCATAGCGGCCTTCCAGGAAGTAGGAATGGGCGCGTGCCAGGCATTCAAAGGTATCGGTCTCTTCCAGAAACGGCTCGAGCAGGTAGCCCACGCTCATGCCGGCGGTCTTGATTACCGGATCGATGGTTAGCAAAATGCCCGCCGCGTTGCTGCTGCCAGGTGGCATATCCACGAAGTTGGCCCGGTTGAGTAGCCACAAGCCGAAGCGCCGAAGGTGGGCCGCCTCCCCGAGGGCGCCGGTGTAGATCGTCACGAACAACTGGGGGAAGCGCTGCCTGAATCGCCGCATCGCCGCCTCCACCCGCTCACGTTCCTCGTGCCGGAGTAATCCCGCCGTATCCGCCAGGCAGCGCAGGCGCAATTCCCGCCCGCCAAATTGCCCGTCAGCATCTGCAAGCGTGAAGCCACATTGCGGGCAGGCACTTGCCGCACGGTGGATCTTTTGCACGCATCGGGGACATTTCATTACCATCGCTCCACCACAGCCTGCAAAACCGATAGTGATCCGTCAAAGCGAAAAATTCATCAATTGCCAACGTTCGCGGGCGGTCCCGGCTAACCATCTGCTAGTAAACGCGGCCCCGTGGATTGGCACATTTCGCGCTGGCGACGAGTTAGGTGAGGCGATCTGCCGGGGCGCGGTTGGCCGGATCGCCTAACTCCGCGATGTTTTTTTTCGCTGGTAGAACCGATGCGGGCCATGCAGCGTGGCTGCGCCAAGGACGACGCCATCAATGGGCGACTCCCAATCGGCTAGGCATCAACCCAATAATCCAACCCAAATAACATGAGTATTTTTTCCAACCTGCTGGCCGCATCTTCCAGCGTTGCATGGATCGATCCGACGGTCATCGCGGTGTATCTGATCGGTATCACGGCCTTTGGCATTTGGATTGGCTACCGCCGCAATACCTCGTCGCAGCAGTATTTCCTGGCCAATAAGTCACTCGGCTGGTTCACCGTCGGCGCCGCCGTGTTCACCTCCAACATTTCCACCATCCATCTTGTCGGCCTGGCCGCCAGCGGCGCGGAGAACGGCATGGTCATCGGCAATTTCGAGTGGATGGCCTGCTTTACCCTGATGGCGCTGGCGCTGGTGTTCGCGCCATTTTATATCAACTCGAAGGTTTCCACGTTGCCGGAATTTATGGAGCGGCGCTATTGCCCACAGGCCCGCACGTTCTTGGCGGTCATCGGCTTGCTAGGCGCGTTGCTCATTCACATCGGCATCAGCCTGTTCGCTGCGGCCAAGGTGTTTGAAAGTTTCCTCGGCGTGCCGATGGTGTGGACCATCGTGGTGCTGTCGCTCTTCACCGTGACCTACACCGCGCTGGGCGGCTTGAAGGCGGTGGTGATGACCGAGAACATCCAGGTCTGCCTGCTGTTAGGCGGCGCAACCTTGGTCACGGTGTTAGGCATCAAGGCGCTGCCGGGCGTCGGCGTGGCCGACGTGGCCAGCTTCAAAGCGGCGGTGGCACCGGGACAGTTGAACATGTTGCAACCGATCATCAACGCGGAGGGTCATCTCAATGAGTTCTCATGGTTGAGCGTGCTCTTGGGCTATCCGATTCTAGGGATTTGGTACTGGTGTGCCGACCAGACGCATGTGCAGCGGGTGCTCGGCGCCAAGAGTCTCAAGGACGGTCAGAACGGCGCGCTGTTTGCCGGATTTTTGAAAATCACCCCGGTGTTCCTGATGGTGCTGCCGGGGGTGGTTGGCTACGTGCTGTGGCAGAAAGGCGCGATCCATCTCGGCGTGGTGGAAAGCACCGGCAAGCCGGATTACAACACGATGCTGCCGACCTTGATTAACTATCTCATTCCAGTCGGCCTGCGCGGCCTTCTCGCTGCGGGCATGGCCGCCGCGCTGATGAGCTGCATGGCCGCCGCGCTCAATAGCTGCGCCACCCTAGTTTCGTTGGATATCGTCAAACGCATCCGCCCCGACACCAGCGACCAGCGCACGGTGGTCATCGGCCGGATCACCACCGGTGTGATCATGGTGCTGGCGATGCTGTGGTCCACCCAGGGCGAGCAGTTCGGCACCATCTTCAAGGCGATTAACAAAATTCCGATGACTTTCGCCCCGGCGGTAACCACCGTGTTTGTGTTGGGCTTGCTGTGGAAACGCGGCACCAAACAGGCTGCGATGGCGACGTTGTATATCGGCTCGCTCATCGGGATTATCTATTTTGTGGCAGACCTGCCGAGTGTTGGTAGAATGGTTTCTGACGCCGCCAAAGCGCACAAGGACTTTTCCGGCTTTGTTTCCGATACGACGTTAGGCTTGGGCGTGCCCTTCATGTTGGTGGGCCCGCTGTTGGTGGTTTTCTGCGTCGCCATCTATGTGGTTACCAGTCTGATGACTCCGCCCATGCCGGCCGAGGAAGTCGCCAAAGTCTGTTGGGATCATCCGCTGGCCTTCCTCAGGGGGCGCGTCACCGGTGCCAGCGACCCGCGCATGGTCACGCTGATCCTGTTGGCAGTGGTCGGCGTGTTGTATATCTGGCTACATTGAAGTGGGGCACGGGCTGGATATTTAAAATCCGGAATTCGGATAAATCACCGCCTAAGGAGCCACCCCATTCCTGTGGTGGTTGCGGAAGTGAGGCCCATGAGGCGTGCTGAAGCCACCGTTCATCGGCAATCATTCCTCATGACGACAGTAACGTCGTCGCTCCTCACGACGCCCGTCGCTCAGGCCTCGGCTTTTGTCGAGCGCCCGCGGAAGCGCCGGCGCACCCGATAGAGAGCCTTGAGCATGGCCCAAGCGTCGCGCAGGGGACGCACCTTGCTGCCATGTTTCTGGGTCCAGCTCACCGGCATTTCCTGCCAGGCGGCACCGCTGTGATACAGGGCGCAGAGCAATTCGGAATCAAAGGCCAGGCCCCCTTCGCGCAGGCCCGAGGCGATGCGGCGATAATCCGCCGCCCGCAATACCTTCGCCCCGCATTGCAAGTCTTCGGAACACATGCCTAACATGCAATCCGCGACCATGAGAAACACCCGGTGCAGCAGCCCTCGATAGAAACTTTCCTGAATGCGGGTGCCCGCGGTACGCTTGCGGATACCCGTCACCGAGCTATCCAACGCAAGCGCCGCCTCGATGAGGGCGACGGTTTGCGCCGCCGACACCGCCCCATCCGCATCGACAAAGGCTAGCCACTCGACCTGCGGGTCCAACGCCCAAGCCTCGCGAATCACCGACCCCTTGCCGTAATGCGCCGCCGCAAAGTGCAAAGTCACCCGCGGAAACACCGCGGCAAATTCCTCCAACAGCCCGGCCAGCCGCGCTCGCTCGCTCGTCTCCGAGCCGTCGTCGGCGATGATCCAGTGGATCGGCAGCGCGGTGGCTGCCAGCACCGCCGCTAATTCCGGCCCGAAGCAAGCCAGTCGTGCTGAGTCATTCCACACCGGCGTGACTAACAAAATGGTGGGTGGCGGGTGCGGCATGGCGGGGGAATCAGCTAGACGATACCGTGCAAGGGTGGTGGATCTTTCTGCGTATCAGTCCCGCTCATGGCAAGGAAATTCATCATCATCGCGTGTTGGGTCGGCGTGTTCGCCTGCGGCGCGTGGCTGCGTTTCGACGGCTTGGCGTCGCGGCCGTTCCACAGTGACGAGGCCACCGGGGCCCGCATCACCGCACGCTGCATGGAATCGGGCCACAGCCAGTTCGACCCGCAGCATTTTCACGGGCCACTGCTCAGCAGTCTGGCGATGCCACTGTGCCGCGCCCGCGGCGAAACTTGCTGGCAGGAACTAACCAAGGGCAGCTTGCGCTTGCTTCCAGCCATCGCGGGTTGCCTCTTGGTATTGCTGCCCTTGGCGTGGCGGCGGCGCTGGGGCGACCCACCCATGCTGCTGGCCGCCGCCCTGTTGGCCACCTCTCCGTTGTTAGTCTACTACAGCCGCATGTTCATCCACGAGTCGGTGTTCGGTTTGTTCGGCGTGCTCACCCTGATGGTCGTTCTAACCAAGCCAAAATGGGGATTGCCGGGCGTCTGCCTCGGCTTGATGTTCGCGACGCGTGAGACATTTGTCATCAGCGTCATCTCCTGGTTAGGTGCCGCCGGCCTCGTCGCGCTGGGTCGGCGCGAGGGCTTGACCCCTGCCGCGCTGGCGGCGGCGTGGCGGACGTGGCGCTTGCCGACGCTGCTTTCGTTAGTTGGCGCCGTGCTAACCGCAGGGTTTTTCTACAGTGACGGGCTGCGCCATTCCGCAGGCGTGCTCGACGCCTTGCGCACATTCTTGGTGTACAAGACCGGTGCCGGCCATGACAAACCGTTCTTCTATTACCTGGATTTTCTAACCGTCCCGCGCCAGGCCGGTGGGGTCTGGTGGTATGGTACGCCGGTGGCCGTGCTGGCGTTGCTGGCCTTTGCTGCGAGTTTCCGCCGCAGAGGGCAGGAGGAGAGGTTGCGGCTGATTAGCCGATTTCTCGGTTATGCCGCGCTGCTCCACTTCATCATCTACGGTTTGATTGCCTATAAAACACCGTGGCTAATGGTGTTGCCATGGGCGCATGTGTGCCTGCTGGCCGGCTTGAGCGTAGCGGGTGTGGCGGGCATGCGCCGACCGGGGCAGGTCGCCTTGTTAGTGATGGTGGGTCTGGCGCTGGTATCGCAGATGCGGCAGACTAGATATGCCGTTGGCCGACTGGCATCCGATGCACGCAATCCATTTGCCTATGTGCCCACGCGCCGGGACATCGAAGGAGTTGAGCCATGGCTGCAACAACTCGCGAAAATAGCCCCGCAACACACCGTGGAACCTATCGCAGTGATCGGCAACGGTTACTGGCCGCTGCCGTGGTATTTGCGCTCATTCAACACCATCGGCTATTGGCAGGAGCCGCCGGCTAACATCGCGGATTTCCCCATCGTGTTTTGTTTGCCGGAATCCACCGCAGCGGTTATGACCCAACTCGCCTCGACTCATAAACAGCTGTTCCGCGGGTTGCGCGACAACGTCGAGCTCACCCTGTTCATCCGCAATGATATCTGGGACGCCTGGATGCAACCTGACAAACCATGAACCCGCCCCTGCCACTGCCGGAGTCCCATGTTTTCACCCATGAGGCGATGCATACCACTTTCTGCCTGCGGCTCATCGGCGGAGACGCTCAGTTGGTCGCCGGCGCGGCTAGAGAGTGTCTGAGTCTGGTGGATGAGCTCGAGGCGAAGTTGAGCCGTTTCATCGATGGCAGTGAGGTGTTCCGCATCAACCGCCTGCAAGCTGGCGATACCCTCTTTCTGAGCGATGCTTGCCACCAGTGCCTGCTGCTGGCCATGCAGGCTTACACTCTAACCGGCGGGCTGTTCGATATCACCGCCGGCCGCCGCATCGCCCACCGCAAGGCTGGTGCCAGCGGCCCCTTGCCGGCCCTGACCGGCCGGCTGGTCATCCATCCCGACGTGGCCGCCATCACCTGCGAAAGTCCCGGCCGTGAAATCGACTTGGGCGGCATCGCCAAAGGTTTCGCCCTGGATCAAATCGCCGCGCTGCTGGCCGATTGGGGCGTGACCGGCGGCTTGCTGGCTGCTGGTGATAGTTCCTTGCTGGCTGTGGGCCCACAGGCGTGGCCGGTGCAGCTGAGTGGTGAGCTGGCGGCCCATCAGCTCAGCCTAACCGACCAAGCGCTCAGCGCCTCGGGCACCGCGGTGCAAGGCAGTCACATCGTTCATCCAGATGGCGGGGCGGGCGACCCGATCTATCTGAGCCAGCGGGTGTGGGCGCTGGCCTACTCCGCAACCTTGGCCGAAGCCTGGTCCACCGCGCTGATGCTGATGAGTCGCGACGACGCAGCCGCGGCCATCGCTCGGCAAGACACTCTGCTGCAGGCCTATGCCGAGTTCGATGGCCGGGTGGCGGTTTTGAAATAATAAACTCGTGGCTCCCTAACGACAGGCAAAGACGCCTGTCCAACCAAATTGCCGAGACGGCCCCCCCAAATCGCGTTTTTCGCGCTTTGACAAGTTTGCGATCCTACGGCAGTCTGGCGCCGCACTCCAACCATTCATCACTTCATGGCTTACGATCTCATTGTCATTGGCGGCGGCCCAGCCGGTTACGTCGCCGCCATCCGCGCGGCTCAACTTGGAAAAAAAGTCGCCTGCGTGGAGGCCGACCGGGCGGGTGGCACCTGCCTGAATTGGGGCTGCATTCCGACCAAGGCGTTGTTGAAGAACGCCGAGCTGTACCACACGCTCACCCACAAGGCGGCGGAGTTTGGTTTGAAAATCGACGGGCTGTCCTATGATTGGTCAGCGGTGGTGGGTCGTTCGCGCAAGGTTTCCGGGCGATTGGCCGGGGGTATTGAGTTTTTGCTCAAGAAAAACAAGGTCGATTACTTCAACGGCCTCGGCGCGATCGAGGGGCCGGGCAAGGTCAGCGTCACCGCCGCGGATGGCAGCGCCCAGACTCTGGAAACCCAGCATGTTCTCATCGCCACCGGATGCAAATCCCGCGGCTTGCCGTCGCTGCCCTTCAATGGGACGTCGGTGATCAGCTCCAAAGAGGCGATGGTGCTCGCCGTGCAACCCAAGGAAATGATCATCATCGGTGCCGGCGCCATCGGCGTCGAGTTTGCCTATATTTACAACGCTTTTGGCACCAAGGTCACGTTGGTTGAGATGTTGCCGCGCATCCTGCCGGTGGAAGATGACGAGGTCGGCGACGCCCTCGAAAAATCCCTGATCAAACAAGGGATCCGCTGCCTGACCAACACCAAGGTCACCGCCACCGCCGATCACGGCGACCACGTGGAAATCACCGTCGAAGGACCCAAGGCAAGCGGCGTCCTCCGCGCCGATATCTGCTTGGTGGCGATCGGCATCCAACCAGTGCTGCCCGACGGCCTGCAACCCGCCCTCACCGAGCGCGGCTACATCCAGGTCGGCACGCGTTATGAAACGTCGCTGCCCGGCGTCTATGCCGCCGGCGATATCACCGGCCCACCGTGGCTCGCACACACCGCTTCGTATGAGGCGGTGCAGGCGGTGGAGGGTCTCTATCTGGCCGGCCACACCCCGCGCAAGGTCAAGAACTTCCCAGGCTGCACGTACTGCCACCCGCAGGTCGCCTCCGTCGGCAAAACTGAGCGCGAGCTCAAGGCCGCCGGTATTGCCTACAAGGTCGGCAAAATCCCGTTTGTAGCCATTGGCAAGGCGATTGCTTCGGGCGAAGCGGAGGGTTTTGCCAAGCTGTTGTTTGGCAAGACGCATGGTGAATTGCTAGGCGCGCACATCATCGGCGAGAATGCCACCGAACTCATCGCCGAAATGGGCCTGGCCCTCGATCAGGAACTCACCGCCGAGGAAATCCACGCCACCATCCACGCCCATCCAACGATGTCGGAAGTCATCCACGAGGCAGCACTTGCCTCCGAAGGCCACGCCATCCACGTCTGAACCTCAAGACGGAAGACGAAAGACAGAAGACGGTAAGACAGAAGACAGGAATAAGAGGCGCCATGCGCTGCCCAAGGGCTCTGCTCTTGTCTTGCAGCGCAGCGGTCTTCTGTCTTGGTGCGCACGGTCTTCTGTCTTGGCTTCCTTTTCCGACTTGCATCTTGGTCGTTATCTGCCAGATTCCGGCCCCTATGAATTATCCAGACCTCACCCAGCGT
>WBXE01000050.1 GCA_008932955.1 Verrucomicrobiota bacterium | reverse complement strand
CACTGATTGATGCATATTTTCAGTGCTTTCAGCGGCTCTCAGTGGAATCAGTGGTTCTCTTGGTCCAAATATCATCACATGGTGACAGATAAATAGTAGAGAATTTTGTGGATTGTGCGGTTTTTAGGTGACTCGATATTGGGCCAGCTACCTTATCGGGTCCCCGATAACTTCTGGCAAGGGGGGCACTCCCCCCTTTGATTCTCCTGGAGGCGCCCCCCCCTTGACAAGTGAGGCCCCGGACAAATGCCGGGCGCATGGACGGGGTCCTTGGATTGTGATATTTCAATCCGCGCAATCCTCCTCATCAGAGGTCTTCTTCGTCCCGTTCAACCATTCAAGCATGCAATTGGCGCGCTATAGATTTCACTACAACTGTCATTTTCACGTCACGGAGGTAAGGAGTCCCGAATCTGCCCGGACCACTGCTGTGGCGCGGGCCTCACTTGGCACTTGCCCGGCGGGGCGATCGCGGCTATCTCACCCATATGAACTTCGAGACACTGAGCCGTTGGGCGGATGAGGAAGTCAAGGCCTTGGTCAAAATCCTGCCGCACGACGTGCAGGCAGCGGCTAAGCGATGCGTAATATCCTTTGAACCGCGGCCGGGCATGAATCCCACCGACGCCGAACTGGAAGGCGATGAGCTGGGCCTGTTTGAAGGCACCTGCCTGCTAGACGAGCCAACACCGGAAGAAATCCCCCACATCCGCCTGTTTGTGGAAAACCTGTGGGAATGGGTGGAGCAAGACGAACAAGACTATCGCGACGAGGTGGGCACCACCCTGCTGCATGAGCTCGGCCACTACCTGGGTTGGGATGAGGACGAAGTGTCGGACCGGGGCTTGGAATGAGGCTAGGCAAACGCCTCAAAAAACAGCGTGAACTCGTGGCGGTTGTATGTCAGGTGGGTTTGGGCTAACAGGCGCAAGCCACCACCAGCGGCCCAGGCAGTGACCTCGGCACACAAACGCTGAACCTCTTCGCTGCTACTGACCCCGGCAGTCTTGAGCGTGAAAATCACCAACCCCCCAGGCAATAAGTTTTTTGCTAGCCTCAACACGGCTGCCAGCGAGTCGCCCGCCGGGCCATTCATATCCGATAGAATAGCCGCGTAGCGGGTGCCATCCGGCGGCCGGAATGTGCTGGCATCGCCACAGACATACGTCAGGCCCGGGGCGGCGGCTAGACGCGGGTGCAGCGGGGCACGGTCCACCGCAGTGACCCGGTAGCCTCTAGCGAGCAATTCGGAGGTCATGCCGCCCGGGCTGGCACCGAGTTCTAGCCAATGGTCTGGCGGGGGTGGCGGCTGGCGATGCAAGCGCAGGTAATGGAGTGCCTCGGCGACTTTGGCACCGGCGCGGCTGATGGTGGCGGGTGCGTTTTGACTGATGAAGCGGGTGCCTCCCGGATAGAACCCGTTTGCCAGCCTGGGGGTTTGCACGCCGCAGAACAGCCCCTCGTTGCCGAGCAAGCAAAACAGCGTGGCCGCATCCGGATCCTGAGCCTCGACTTCGGTCGGCGCCAGCGTAGGCACCGGGAATAATTGCAGCGCCCGTCCGCGCAAGTTGGAGGCGAGCTTGCGGTAATAGGTATCAGCCGAACTCGGATCCAACACGCCGACTAGTAACATTTGCGGCTGCGAAGCGGCAAATTTGCGCGCCAAGGCCTGGGCCGCCTTTTCCACAAAGCCAAGCATGGCACGCGGGTTGCAGGGCCAACTATGCTGCACCGGTATCTGCCACCGAATGAACATGGCCGCTGCCGTCTGCCGCAACGCCAATGGGTCGGTCGGCCGGATCAGATAGTATTCGTGGCCGAGCTGGGTGCTGGATGAGGCAGCAAATTGACCGAGAAGCTCTGGCAGCGCATCCCCAAAAATTTCCGAGATGCGGATCAACCATGGCGACGAGGGTGGGACTGCGGTGTGAGGCATGCGTATTGTGTCTTGAGTCTTTTCATCCGTGGTTTCTTGGCCACGATTGACCACAATTTCAGCTTGCGGGAGGGGCTGCCGGCGGTGAAGCCATAACGGTGCGGCGGTGGATATCCTCGGTTAGCTCGTTGTTGATTTTAAGCAACTTGTGTAGTTCATCCTGGATTTTAAGCAGGGCTTCGGCATCCCGATATGTTTGCAGCGCCTGTTTGTCGGAGGCTTTGGCGGCGACTTTTTGGCCGACCATGATCACCGACAGCAGCACCAATTGCAAAAATGTTTGGGCAATCCAAGAGACGATAGCGGCGGTGCCAGACTCCAAAGCTGCAGGCAAGCTGATTAGCGCAATGGCAGCAAACACGTAAGCGCACCACATGGTGCTCACCGCGTCGGTGATCACCACCGCCAAGCGGCCGTTGAACCCGGCATGCTCGTGTTTTGTCAGATGTGCGCCAGCTTTGCTCCGCTCTTCAATGCGCGGATGCGGAACGTGTGAGGTGGTGTGATTCATGCGTCGAGGCTTGCGCGGGCGTTTACCGGAATGTTACACACACTGGCGTTCAGATTCAGCGGCCCGTGCGGCGCTGTTGCAGGAACCATTCGATGCCATCCACCAACGCCAGCCAACTCGCTTCAATTATGTTTTTGGAAACACCGACCGTGCCACAGTCGTAGCTGCCATCGGTGCTAACCATCAGCACGCGGGTCTTGGCGGCAGTGGCATCGTGGCCATCGATGATGCGCACCTTGTAATCGACCAGTGCCAGCCCGTCGATTTCCGGATAGAACGGCCGCAACGCCTTGCGCAAGGCCAGATCCAGCGAGTTGACTACCCCGTGGCCCTCGGCGACGGTTAGCACCCGCTCGCCGTTAACGGAGAGTTTGACGGTGGCCTCGCACACTGGGGTGTGGCCATCACCATACTGGCGGAAGCTGGTGTGGTATTCGTGCAACTCGAAGGGTTTGACGCAAGTTCCCAAGACGCGCCGGATGAGCAATTCCAGCGAGCCATCGGCGGCCTCAAACGAGTAGCCGTCGTTTTCCAGTTGCTTGACGCGGCGCAACACCTCGGCGGCCTCCGGCGAGCCTTTGGCCAAGGGGATGCCGAGCGCCTCGGCTTTGACAAGGATGTTAGACTGGCCGCTGAGTTCTGACACCAGGATGTTTTGAAAATTGCCGACGCTGGCGGGCGGGATGTGTTCGTAGCTACGGGCGAGCTTTTGCACGGCATTGACGTGCATGCCGCCCTTGTGCGCAAAGGCGGTACTGCCGACAAACGCGGCGCGGGCAAAATGCGGGTTGTTGGACACCTCGTCCACAAAGTACGACAGGTCTCGTAGCTTCTCCAAGCAGGGCACCACGCTGAGGCCGAGTTTGAGTTGGAGCAGCGGGATCACGGATGTTAGATTGCAATTTCCGGTGCGCTCGCCATAGCCATTGATGGTGCCTTGGACTTGGCTGGCGCCGGCCCGGATCGCGGCGAGGGCATTGGCCACAGCCAACTCACAATCGTTGTGGGTGTGGATACCAAACGCCACCTCTGGGAAGCGCGCTTTGACCGCTTGGCAGATCTGCAAAATCTCGCTGGGCAGGGTGCCGCCGTTGGTATCGCAGAGCACCAGGCAGGCCGCGCCACCTGCGGCGGCGGCTTCCAAGGTGCCCAGCGCATGCTCGGGCGAGTCCTTGTAGCCATCGAAAAAATGTTCGGCGTCGTACATCACCTCGCGTCCGTGCTGGACCAGATAGGCCACGGTATCGCGGATCATCGCGCGGTTTTCCTCGATGCTGGTGCGCAGGACTTCGGTGACTTGGAGTTCCCAACTCTTGCCAAAGATGGTAACCACTGGCGTCTCGGCTTCTAGCAATAGACGCACTTGCGGATCATCCTCCACCCGGTTGTCGGCGCGGCGCGTCGAGCCAAACGCCGCCAATCTGGCGTGCTTGAGCCTAAGGAGTTTCGCCTCGCGGAAAAACTCAATATCCTTGGGATTGGAGCCCGGCCATCCGCCTTCAATAAAATCCACCCCGAAGTCATCCAGGCGTTGGGCAATGCGCAGCTTGTCCAAGCCTGACAATTGAAAGCCCTCACCCTGAGTGCCGTCGCGCAGGGTCGTATCATAAATGCATACCGGTTTGCCGTTCATTGTCTCGTCAGACAGTGTGATGCTTGGTGTTCCCCGCGGCAAGCGCATTCTCCAGACATGGGCAACCACTGGCAAGGATGGCCAGGCCACATGTATCCTCTTGCTCACACGCCACTTGGCACGTGTCGTTGCGTGACTGGCTAAGGCCAGCGTAACTACTGACACCGTCTTATGCCTGATGAGTTTCTCTTCGCTGCTGAAATTCTCCGCCAGCGACCGCCGGTCACAGTTTGCCGCCGTGTTGCGGACCATGCGACCGCTTCTGACTTCATTAGCACCAAGCGCGGCGATCCAACTAAGCTGCTGAGCGCAGAGAAGCACTAAATCCAAAATCCAAAAAAAAATCTTACCTTCGTTTTCTTTGTTGCCTTCTGTGGAACAAACCGCCCCGACTGGTTCGATGGGGGGCGTAATGCGTCGACCCTACCTCTACCGGTCTGCCGGTGCATTGGTTTCCTGCCAAGCGCCAAAACGGCCGAATTTGGCACCTAGTGCGATTTTTTCAAAAAACCTCTTGCACCTCGCTGCCCATCCCGCCATCTTCCGCGGCGAACCCCACACGGGGCGTTAGCTCAGTTGGTAGAGCACTTGCATGGCATGCAAGGGGTCAGCGGTTCGAATCCGCTACGCTCCACTTTTCTCTTTATACAAGCCCGTAGCGCTCTATGAGCGTCGGTGCGCAATAGATGCGCTATGTGCATGGGCTTGCGGCGGTCACAGACCGACGCAATAATGCTGGCACAGGGACGCACGTCCTACCACAACCCGCGCAGATAGGCGGTGTCCACCGGCACGAGGGAGGGCTCGATGCGCTGCGGGTTTTCCGGCGCGAGCGCCTCCGCCGGATGGGTGGTTGTCACAGCCACGGATTTCATGCCCGCAGCCACGGCCGCGCGGATGCCGACCTGGGCATCCTCGATGACCACGCACGCGGCGGGCTCGGCACCGAGCATGGCCGCAGCCTTGAGGAAAACCTCGGGATCGGGCTTGCCATGCGTGACGTCTTCGGCCGTGGCCATGTGGCGGAAAAACCCTTCCAAGCCGGTGATGGCGAGCACGCACTCGACATTGGCGCGTGGCGTGGAGGTGCCGATGGCACAGGCAATGCCGTGCTTTTTGAGATCAGCCAACAAATCCACGACGCCGGGCAGAGGTACAATCCCTTCCTGGCGCAGGATTTCGCGGTAGAGCGACTCCTTGCGGTCGCCGAGCTGTTGGATGTGCGCCACATCGCCCGGCTCGGCCCAACCGAGCAAGGGCAGGATACTTTCATTGCGCTGGCCGAAGGTGGCGACGAAGGTTTCCCGGGTGAAGGGCTGGCCGAGTTCGTTGGCCAATGCGAACCATGAGCGCTCGTGGGCATCGTGGGAGTCGATCACCACGCCATCAAAATCGAAAATGACCGCTGCAAGAGGCATGGGGTGGTCTAGCAGCGGCAGCCGCCACATGCAACTGCCGACTGCTTAGCGCAAGTTCACAAATGACAAAAAAGGGGCGCGGAGTCAGACCGGATTTTTCTCGATAGGCCATTCCACTTTGCGCCCCTTTGTGGCCTTTGCGACTCTGCGGTAAATCTTCAGGTTAGTGAGGAGGGCTACATCCCCATGATCTGATAGCCGCCGTCCACGTAGAGGACTTGACCGGTGATGGCGGCCGCGCCGTCGCTGGCAAGGAACACGCCGGTGGCACCGATTTCCTCAAGGCTGCAGGTGCGGCCCAGCGGCGCGCGCTCCCCGTATTGTTTGATCATATGACCGAACCCGCCGATGCCCCGCGCGGCGAGCGTCTGCACCGGACCGGCACTGATGCAATTGACGCGGATCGACTTCTTGCCCATATCCCAGGCCAAATAGCGGGTACTCGCTTCGAGGCTGGCCTTGGCCACCCCCATGATATTGTAGTTCGGAATGACCTTTTCGGCGCCATAATAGCTCATCGCCACAATACTGCCGCCTTCGGTCATCAAGGGCTCAGCCCGTTGCGCCAAGGCAATGAGCGAGTAGGCGGAAATATCGTGGGCCATCCGGTAAGCCTCGCGACTGGTGGCCAGAAAATGACCTTCGAGCGCCTCGCGCGGCGCGTAGGCCACCGAGTGCAGCAATAAGTCGACCCGATCGGTGTGCTTGCGGACATTTTGGAAAAAGGTATCGATTTCCTCATCGCTAGTGACGTCACAGGGATAGAGCGGGACATCGTCGCCAAAGGCGGCGGTGAGTTCCTCCACGTTGTCCTTCACGCGTTCGCCCTGATAGTTAAAAATCAACTTCACGCCTTGTTCCGCCCATGCCTGCGCAATGGCCCAGGCGATGCTGCGTTTGTTTGCCACGCCAAACACGACACCGACTTTTCCCGCTAACGATTTGCAATTCATCGGCGCCAGCATTCCCGGCCAAGACCGGTAATGCAACCCCGAATATTTCCCGGGAGGGGATTTTGCTTGCTATCAGGGCGTTTGCTGCGCAATGTTTGAGGGTTAAAGGAGGCTACCCATGAATGAAGTAACTTCGGGTTTGAACTCGCCGGATCGCCACAAGATGGCCGCCATGCTCAGCGTGCTGCCGGGTTTGGGCCACCTCTACAAGCACCATTACGTCAGCGGCATCGGCTTGCTCGTCGGCGGCAATATCCTCACGGGTTTCATCTCGGCACTGATGGCCTTCGGCACCTTCGGACTGTCCATCCTCATCATCCCCTTGCTCTACATCACCACGGTCGCCGCCGCCGCCTATGCTCTGCCCGACTGGCATGGCCACCACCATTTTCTCCACCCGTGGACGCCGGACCAGCCCGCGCCCAGCCGGCCCTTCGAGGTGGCTGAGGAAAACATCCCGGCGGGGCGATTTCCGAATCGGCCAGACCCTTGATCCTTCTCACTTGAAAAATTACGGCAGGTCGCAACGGCCGCAAAGGCAATGGGTGATCGCAGAAGACCCAATACAGCCATTTAATACTTTGGGTTGTTCAAACAGAGGCGGCGGGCAGGATGCCCGGAACACGTGGCGCGGGCATCCTGCCCGCCACCTCTGACTGTCTCGTTCCGGCATCGCCCAAGTGACCCAGATCGGGGAGAATACCCGCTCCTCCTTGCCGCTAGCCCGGAGAATCGGCGCTTGACTCGCGTCGCCAATTCTGTTGTCCTACGCGCTTCGCCCGGCTATTTTGTGCCATCACCAGCCCCATTTCCCTGTGGGCGCCTTGAATTGCACCCAAGCCACGGTCGATCCCGCATTTCCCAATTATCCCCTCCCCCTCACTTTTATGGATTGGTCCTCTCCCCTCTGGTATTTCTGCTACATCATGGTCCTGATCGGCCTGGCTGGCTACGGCTCGCACCGCTTGACCATTGTTTTCCTGTACCTGAAACACTCCAGCAAGCGCCCCCAGCCCCTCAAACTCTTCGCCGAACTGCCACTGGTCACCATCCAGCTCCCCGTCTTCAACGAAATGCACGTCGTCGACCGCTTGCTCGATTCGGTCGCCGCCCTCGATTACCCGCAAGCAAAAATCCAGATTCAGCTATTGGACGATTCGACCGACGAAACGGTGGACATCTGCCGCGAAGGCATCGCCCGCCTGCAAGCCCGCGGCTTCGACGCTGAGCACATTCACCGCAGCGACCGCACTGGCTACAAAGCCGGCGCGCTGGAAAATGGCACCCAAACCGCCAAGGGCGAATACCTGCTCATCCTTGATGCCGATTTTGTTCCCAATCCCGACTTGCTGCAGAAAACCATCCACTATTTCACCGATGAGCGCATCGGTCTGATTCAGACGCGCTGGGGCCACCTCAACCGGACCTACAACGTGCTCACCCGCATTCAGGCGATGTTCCTCGACGGCCACCTCGAGCTCGAGCAAACCGCCCGCAACCGCTCGGGCCGATTCTTCACCTTCAACGGCACCGGCGGCATTTGGCGCAAATCCTGCATCACCGACGCCGGCGGCTGGGAACACGACACGCTCACCGAGGACATGGACCTCAGCTACCGCGCCCAGCTCAAAGGCTGGCGCTTCATTTTCCTCAATGACGTGGAAACACCCGCCGAGTTGCCGGTGGATATGGACGGCTTCAAGAGCCAACAACACCGCTGGACCAAAGGCTCCATCCAAGTTTGCAAAAAAGTCCTCCCCGCCATCTGGAGGGCCGACGTGCCCTTGTTCATCAAAATGGAGGCCACCGCCCACCTGACGTCCAATTTCGCCTACCTGATGCTCATCTGCCTGTGCTTCCTGATCTATCCCAACCAGCACTGCCAGCCAGACTTCGGCAAATACGGCTACTACATCGTCAACGTACCGATTTTCTTCTTCTCGTCGGTGTCGGTGGTCCTGTTCTATCTGGTTTCGCAAAAGGCGCTGCGGCCCGGCTCGTGGTGGCGGGAAATCCCCTACCTGCCTCTGCTCCTCGCCTTAGGCATCGGCATGTCCATCAGCAATGCCAAGGCCGTCATTGAGGCTCTCTGCAACCATCAGTCCGGCTTCGTCCGCACCCCCAAGTACGGCATCGGCCAAGCCAAGCGCCACGATTGGAAAAACAGCAGCTACAAGGCCATGAAGACCCTCACCCCCTTCGTCGAGTTGCTGTTCGGGTTTTTCTTCCTCTTTGTCGTCGCCGAGGCAGTCATGCAGGGCCGCTGGGCATCGGCGGTCTTGCTCATGCCTTTCCCAGTGGGATTTTTCTACACCTCGCTGTCTTCCCTCGCCCGCCTGCTTCCTGCGCTCGCGCCCATCCTCACCAGTGACGCCTCCTTCCGCGATAAACCCTGACTCCGGGCAACGCCCCGGATACTCCCCGCTCCGCCGCTTGCTGCTGGCCAGTGGCGGCCTCCTCGTTGCTTTGGGCTTCACCAGTTGCGGCTATGCCCCCAAGGACGGAGCCCACAAAGTGATCGTCAGCGTCCGCGACCAGCGACTGCTGCTGGTGCGCTATGGCCAACCGGTCAAATCCTACAAAATTTCCACTTCCAAATTTGGCCTTGGCGATCGCAACGGCAGCTATTGCACGCCCCTGGGCCGCATGGAAGTGAGTCGCAAAATTGGCGACCACGCGCCGGCCGGCGGGGTGTTCAAGCAGCGCCGGTTCACCGGTGAAGTGATTTCCCCAAATGCCCCTGGCCGCGACCCGATCGTAAGTCGCATTCTGTGGCTGCGCGGGACCGAAGCGGCCAACCGCCACGCCTTTGCGCGTTGCATCTACATCCACGGCACCCCCGAAGAATACCGTCTAGGCACCCCTGCCTCCTATGGTTGCATCCGCATGGGCGGCAGCGACGTCATCGATCTCTACAACCGCGTCGGCCTTGGCGCCGATGTTTTCGTCGTCAATACTTCCATTGCTTCCGCCCGCGCCGCTGACTCGGCCCAAGCCGCCCAACTCGGCAGGTCCGCCCAAGCGCAGCCATCCATGCCAACTTCGGCAGTCACCAAACAGCGTTCCTGAAAATACCACAAACCCGAGCTTGACAGCTAGGCGCGAGTCTTTAAGGTTCGCTGCCCGCCGTTTCAAACTCCGGCAACCTCTCCCCCAATACCATGGCCAACACGAAATCCGCCCTCAAGCGCGTCCGTCAAACTGAAGTCCGCACCGAACGCAATCGCGCGGAAAAAAACCGCATGAAGACGCTTCGCCGCAAGACCCTTGCTGCCGTCGCCGCTGGCGATCAACCCGCCGCCGCCACCGCCGCGAGCACCTTCGCTTCCGCCGTGGATAAGGCTGCCAAGCGCAACCTCATCCACCCCAACAAGGCCGCCAATCTCAAGCGCAAGACCGCCAAGGCCTTGGCTGTCCTCGCCTGATACCAGGCCCGCTAATTGTTTCGAAACAAGCGGACCGCCAGCCGGTACCGCTTTTTTCATCCAGTCATGCCAGACTCCAAGCCACCCAGCACACGGGCCGAAGCCGCCGCCAAGATTGCCGCCAATCCGGCAGCCTACAAGGTATGTGAGGGCTGCAATTCGATCGTCGGTGGCGGCACGGATATTTGCCCGAATTGCCATAGCTTTCGCTTTGACGCCACCCCGACCCAGGTGGTGCGCCAAGCCCGCCTTCTCGGCTCACGCGAGCAAACCTCCGTCACAGCCAAGGATCTGGCGTGAATTTAGGGGGCGCTCGCAGAGCGCATGGAGCCGCCACATTCCTGTGGTGGTAGCGGAAGCGCGGTCCATGACGACGCGCCGAAGGCTCGCTACTTCCCCACGACGACAGTAGGGTCGTCGCTCCCCATGACACAAAGCATCGTCGCTCCTTAGCTTGGCCGGCTAACATTGCCGCCAGCCACCTGGAAGCGGGCGATCTCTGCCACCGCTGGAGTGTCCCGCAACCAGTCGAGGTGGGTGGTGGTGATCCATTTCTGGGCCCTACCTGGCAGATAGTTCATCAGTGCATTGCGGCGGCCCGGATCGAGCTCGCCAAAAATATCATCCATCAAGTAGATCGGGGGCGTGCCGGCGCGTTGTTCCAGCAATTTGCCTTGGGCGAGCTTGAGCGCTAGGGCCAGTGTGCGCAACTGCCCTTCGCTGGCGTAATCGGCGGCAGGCATGCCGTGGAGCCGAAGCCCGAGCTCGTCACGATGGGGGCCAACGACCGCCTGGCGCAATCGCGACTCACGCTCGCGAGCCTGCAGCATGGCCTCGCGCAAGTCCGGACCACTGGCGGGCAGGTAGTGCAGCGTCAAAATCTCATCCTTGCCGCTGACGATGCATTGGGCGGCGGCGGCTAGCGGCGCGAGTTCGGCTATCAGGCGGGCGCGGGCTTCCATCAGCAGCGTGCCGGTGACAACGAGAATTTCCTCGTAGGATAAAATTTCCGCATCCCGCGGCCTGGCGTCTTTGAGCAACAGGTTTTTCGCTCGCAGCGCCAACCGGTAGCGCGACCAGGCGCGGCGGTAGTCCGAATCGAGTTGGGCACCGAGAAAATCCAGGTAACGCCGGCGTTGTTCACCGGGGCCCCGGATGAGGTCGAGGTCCTCGTTGCCCATCCACACCACCAGGCCGCCGTCGTTGAGGTAAGCCCCCTGACTGGCACGGATTTCGCCGTCCACCTTGAATCGCAGGCCATCGCGCGATTGGCGGACCTGCC
This sequence comes from Verrucomicrobiota bacterium, assembly GCA_008932955.1. GTDB lineage: Bacteria > Verrucomicrobiota > Verrucomicrobiia > Verrucomicrobiales > Akkermansiaceae > Luteolibacter. Next base: position 1,694 of record WBXE01000050.1, on the reverse strand, counting down.
GCTCCTGTTGCCATGGGTCACCCGCCACGCCGAAGCCAGCACTGCCACTGCGTGCCAGCGTGGCAAGGCGGTGGCTACGTGGCGAGTGGAGCCGCACCAACACGCACAGCGCCTCGAGGATTGAGGTTTTCCCTTGTGCGTTGTTGCCCACAAACACGCCACCGCTCGCCGGCACCTCAATGGCCAGCGATTCAAAACAGCGGAAGTTCATCAACCGGAGCGAGCGGATCACGCCCATAGCCGTAGCCCGAAATCCAGCCGATGGAAAGCGGCGATCCGCTGTGAGCGCGCAATAGTAACTGTTGCAATGCCTCTGAGATGGATTGTAGCAGCGGCCTGTGACCGCCGATACGCATGAGATAGCGCTTGGAGTGCGGCAGCTTGCTGCCGCCAGGCCAAGCCAGCTTGCTGGCGAGTGTCGGAGTGCGGCGGATTCATTGGCGGTTCATGTGCAGCGGCGGTCATAGGCGCGCCGCTGGAATGCAACAGATATTCTCGCGCGCAACTCCAACAACTCGCGACCAAGTCACGCTCTCCGAGGCATTCCGCCGGACACTCACCGCACTTTTGTTATCTCCCCCTGTCGCGTCATCTTGTGCGAACAGGATCTTGAACATCTGTTGCGGATTGGCCAGGAAATCACGGGTAATCTGGTAATGCGGAGCTTGGGAGCGGGACTTGCCAAAGTCCCGTGTGAATGGGGGGGCGCAAGCCACGACATTTGGCAAGTGTCGTTCCACACGCGCTATCCCTTCTTGCAGTTGAATGCATAATAAAGCAGCGGCACGGCCATCCGGGAGATGAGCAGGCTGGCTACCTCGCCGGCCATCAGTGCGATAGCCAGACCCTGGAAAATCGGATCGGCCAGAATGACTGCGGCACCGACGATGACCGCCATGGCGGTGAGCAACATCGGCCGGAAGCGCACCGCCCCGGCATCGATGACTGCTTCGCTGAGGGCCATGCCTTCGCGCAGGCGCAGTTCGATGAAGTCCACCAGAATGATCGAATTTCTAACCACGATGCCGCCGCCGGCCATAAATCCGATCATGCTCGTGGCGCTGAAAAACGCCCCCATCAAGCCGTGGGCAGGCAGAATCCCGACGAGTGAGAACGGGATGGCGATCATAACAATGGCCGGGGTAATGAACGAGCGGAACCAGCCGACCATCAACACATAGATCAATACCAAACAAGCGGCGAAGGCCGAGCCAAGGTCGCGGAACACCTCGATGGTGATATGCCATTCGCCATCCCATTTGAGCGACGGCTCGGCATCGGAAAATGGCATGCTGGCATTGTGAATTTGCAAGGTGGCACCGCTGCCGCCGCAATCCCGGGTGTCGAGTTTTTTCAATGCCTCGTTCATCTTGAGAATGGCGTACACCGGGCTTTCAACTAACCCGGCGACGTCGCCAATGACATAGGTGACGGGCATCAGGTTTTTGTGATAGAGGCTTTTCTCGACGACGCCGTGCTCGATGGTTACCAGTTCGCGCAAGGGCACCAAGGGAGCTGCGGCGGCACCCGGCTCGGGCAGGGCATTGGCATCGCCGGAGCGCACCCGCAGAGCTAACAACTCATCAGTGGTCGTTTTCGCCGAGCGGGCAATTTCGAGGCGGATATCCACATCCTCTTTTTCGGCGGGTTGGTGCAGCAGATCGACCGTCTCGCCATCGACGGCGATTTTGAGT
>WBXE01000049.1 GCA_008932955.1 Verrucomicrobiota bacterium | reverse complement strand
TGTCGGCAGCACCCGCAGCCAGGGTCCGACGGACTTTAGAATAATTTGCCTGTGGATTTGTTTCACGCTGCCTTGAGCGCAAGGTAGCCAACCAGCGCTCGAAGGCAACGGAATTCTTCATTGTCAGAAGGTCATGATGGCATCGAGGCCGAAGGTGACCATGCTCCGGTCCTTGGAATCATTGAAGGGACGCTTGCCGCTGTTGAGGGCCGTGTCCACCCGCACCTCGGGACGAATCATCAGGCCTTGGATGATGGATCCTGCCACCGGGGCCTTGATGTTGACGCCGAGGGTGAGATCACCGTAGGTCGTGTCGCCGCCGCCCACGCTGCGCGGAGCATAAACTACGCCGTCACGCAGCAAGCTCATCGGGTCGGTATTGTTGCCATACTGCACGGCATAGAAACCCTTGGGGTCGGCCCAAATCTCAGCGCGGGCACCGATAGCGAGCCAATCGTTGATTTGATAAGTGAGGGATTCGGCGGCGCCATAGCAGGCGGCTTTGGCAAGCTTGTCATAGGAGTAGTTGACGTCGGTGATGGAGGTGAGCTTGTCAGTGATTTTCCAAGTGGCGGTGACGTCATTGAGATAGCGGTAATCGTGGTCGTTGCCGGGTGTCTCGGGGCCGAGATTGGTGATGGCCAAGATGGCGAGCTTGCCATCGAGCAAATTGAGGCCGAAGCCGCCTTGGAAGCCGGCCGCGCCATTATTATCCTGGGTACTGGTATTCACGCCGCGGGTGACGCCACCGATCAAGTCGAGTTCCTTGGTGACGTGGACCGTCGCCGTCGCGCCGGTGTAAGTCAGGGGGATACCGAAGTTAAATATATAGCTGTGGGAGTAGAAGAAGTTGCTGCGTGGGTCGATGGTCTCAGCACCTTCGAGGGTCACCACTTTACCTATCTTGAAGTCGATGCCGCCCTCGGTGAGAACCGGGCAATGCAGGTTAAGGTAAGCTTCGACGAGGTCGGGCTGATAGCGCTCGCTGCCGGTCTGGTCGAGCAGTCCCACGGAATGGGTGAAGCGCGAGTCGCTGCCATACATCGCCTGGGTTTTGAAACCCCAGTCGAAGCCGGTGGCTTTCGGGTCGAGCGCCCGCTCAGCGGTGACGGATACTTGGTTCAAGAGTGCTTGGTTCGAGCGATCATCGAACAGGCGGCCGAAGTTCTGGGCATCATGGGGGCTGCCGGTGTTGCCGCTGATCCCACCTTCGATCCAACCATAGAATTTGAGGCGCGGCTCGGCAGCCGCGGGGGCTGGGATGGCATCCTTGGCAACGTCCGCCGAAGCCTGCACGAAGGAGGCCAAGAAGATGGCTGAAGCGTGGAACACGAGGGCGGTGGTATTGAGTCGTGATTTCATGTTTAGTTTGGTGCTTGAATTTGTAAGCGAGAGAACCTCAGCAAGTCGCGTGCCAGTTGCGAGAGAATTACCAAGTCCCCCCGTGGCGCTGGCCTAGCACATCAAGCCAAGATTTTATCCTCCGCACTTCAGCGCAGCGCGGGTGTGGAATCGGCAGTCACATTGGTTTGGAGGCGGCGGGCAGGATACCCGGGCCACGTGGTGCGGGCATCCTGCCCGCTGCCTGTAACAGCGAAGTGAGTCGGAAGGGTAAGCGTGCGGGGCAGGACCGGCGGGGCCGCTTACGGCTGGACTGGCACATTCAGTTCGGAGCCTTTTGCCAAAGGTGCGGTGGCGAGCAAATCCAACGCATTGAGCTCGTTGAGGCGATCGACGGTGGTGCTATGTTTGGCCGCGAACTCGCCGTAGGTGGTGTTGCCATTAATGGGTATCGAGCGAACGCTGGTTTTGGCTGTGGGGGTGGCTGTGGGGGCGGCGGCGGTCTTTGCAGCATCAAGCGGTGCTGGCGCGGCGGGGGCGTTGGCAGCTAGGGGTTTGGATGCCAACGCCGCTGGCGGGGTGGCTTTGGATGCCTCCGCCGGCACCTTTTCGGTGAGCGACGCGACTTTCATCACGGTCGCGGCCGGCGCTATGGCTGGCTTGAGCGGCACGGCGGATTTGACTGGGGCCTCATTCACCGCTGCGGCGGGCTTGGCGGGAGCGCCAGGCGTCTGAGCTCGCATGGGGAGATGGATGACTTGGCCCGGCCGCATCGCAGAGGGTTTGACGTTGGGGTTGGCCGCAATCAGGGCGGCGGTGGAAATGCCAAATTTTCTGCCGATACTCGAAAACGTCTCGCTATCCTTTACCGGATAGGTTTTGTCCACCTTAGCTGGGCCAGAGCTTGCCGCTGTAGCCGCTGTAGCCGCTGTAGCCGCTGTAGCCGCTGTAGCCGCTGTAGCCGCTGTAGCCGCGGCGGGCTCGGGCTTGTCGCTGGTCCTGGCAGTGTTCAGGTTGTTCAGGGAGCGCAGCTTGGTGTTGTCATCCTCCAACTGGCGGATTTGCCGCTCTTGTTCGGCGCACAGGCGGCGCAGGGTTTCCAGCTCGCTTTTCGCAAATGAGGGTATTGCCCCACAAACCCATGTGAGCGCGACCAGTAGCAGCGTTGATTTCATAACGCCACAAACTCTCCAAGAATCGACTGGGGTGTCAATTAAAATTAAAGCTATCTTGATTGCCTATTATACTTAGGCATGGGCCCTGCGCGCAAGATGTCAGCGCCACGTGGACCGGGCATTCTGCCCGGCGGCCTATGGGGAGAGAGTGAGTCAGGCCAATCAGGCGCGTCCGAGATAGGAATTATCCTCGGTTTTGACGTTGATTTTCTCGCCGACGTTGATGAAGAGGGGCACTTGCACGACCAGGCCCGTCTGCATGGTGGCGGGCTTGTAGACATTGTTGGCGGAATCGCCCTTGACGCCTTCCGAAGACTCCACAACGGTCATCACCATGGACGCTGGCAGGTCAATGGTGGCGACGTTGGAATCGGCCAGCAGGATGGTATAAAGTTGGCCATCAATGAGGTAATTTTTCACCGGTTCGACCAAATCCTCGTAAACGACCGTGTCTTCGTAGGTTTCCGGGTTAAGGAAGTGGTAGCCGCTGCTGTCCTTGTAGGAATACTCGTGGGGAATGCGCTCAAGCAGGACGCTGTCGAGCGAGTCGTTGGAAGTCATCCGCAGATTGAAGACCTTCTTGGTGCCCACGCTGCGGATGGACATCTGGACGTAAGACGCCATGCGGGGCGGGGTCTTGAGTTCGTGATCGATGACGATGCAGACTTCGTTATTGTGGCGGACGGCGTGTCCTTTGCGGAGGGTGATGACGGGAGTGCTGGCCATGGTGCTGCGCAAGGGATAGGGAATGCGGCTAGCACTGGCAAGTCCGGAATGAGGCGGCGGCGGAAAATCGCCGCGGGGCAGGGCGTGGCGCGGGCGTGAAGCTCATTACTATTGGCTTAGAACCCAGCGAGGCTAGACGCTCAGCCCCCGCAAGCAATCCCGATTCGGATTGATGATTGTCGATTCCCGATTGTTGATTTCTGATATGAGCTTGGTCACGAGCGTCAGCACTCGCCAAGCTCACTTCAAAAATCCAAAATCATCATTCATCAATCAATCCGGTTCTGAAGAACTTGGCTCATGCGCAATGACTTTGGGCTTTTCAAGGACTCTAGGGAAGACAGCGCGTCCCACCTGTCTGCGCAAGACACGACAGCAAGGTCGTGGCTCCCTAGTTTGACGCGCCTACTCAGCGGGGCTGGAGGACGGCTTTTTCCAGAGCTTTGACCCGCTCAACGAGCTTGGGGAGTCGGCGCACCAACACCTCCAGCTTCAATTGCTCGATGATCGGGGTCGCCGGCTTGCCCGCGTAGGTTTGGCCACCCTTGACATTGGAGTTCACGCCAGTGCGTGCCGTGAGGATGGTGTTATCACCAATGGTGACGTGGCCGACGATGCCAACCTGGCCCGCTGCGGTGACGTAATTGCCGAGCTGGGTGCTGCCGGAAATACCGGTCAGAGAGATAATGAGGCAATGCTTGCCGATGACCACGTTGTGGGCAATTTGGACCAAATTGTCGATCTTGGTGCCTTCGCCGACGAGCGTCTTGCCGAAGCGGGCGCGGTCAATGGTAGTGTTGGCACCGATTTCCACATCATCCCCGATTTCGACCGTGCCGACCTGGTCGATTTTCACGTGCCGGCCGTCTTGCAAGGCGTAGCCGAAGCCATCCGCGCCGATTACGCAACCGGGTTGAAGAATGACGCGCTCGCCCAAAATGCAGCGCTGGCCGACCGTGACGTTGGCCATGATGCGGCAATGGCGTCCGAGCACGGCCTGCTCGCCGATCACACAGTTGGGGCCGATTTCGCAACCGTCACCGAGGCGCGCCCCCGCCATGACCACCGCCCCGGCGTGAATCCGCACGGTTTGCGGGTCAAGCACGGCCGTCGGATCGACCACCGCCCGCGGGTGAATCCCGGGGCTAAGCTTTTCCGCGGCAGCGGAAAAATAGCGAATCACCTTGGAAAACGCCAGCGAGGGGTGATCCACCGCCACCAAACCGGCGGCTTCGGGACCGCCCGTTTCACCGCGAGCCACAATCACTGCCCCAGCCCGGGTCGCCAAAAATTGGTTCCGGTATTTATCATTGCCTAGGAAACTGATGTCCTGCGAGCCGGCCACATCCAACGCGGCCATCCCGCTCAGGGCATCGTCCTGCCTGCCCCGGACGATGTCACCATCGACCAATCGGGCGAGCTCGGTAAGCGTGAGGACACAAGCCATCGCTGGTAAGCCGAGGTGAGAGGCGTCAACTAGCGGCTGGCTCAAGGCGTGCCACCGGGCGCGGCGGCCGGCAACTCAGGTGCCGGATCGCTGTCCGCACGCAGTGAATCGGCTGGCGCATCCTTGTTGAGATTCTTGAGCAACGACGCGGTGATATCCGTCGCGTCCTTGGTGTAGAGCAGAATGGGAACCTGCGAGGTACTCATCCCAGACTTGTCGAAAACGTAATCGAAATCCTCGGCTTTCGCGTGTTCTTCGACCAATTTGCGGATTTCTTCGAGGATGCCTTTCATGCGTTGCATCATCTTCTCGTTGAGCATCTGGTTGCGGCGTTGCAGGAATTCGCGGCGCTCGCGGTCCAAGGCTATCCCCTCCTGTTGCTGCACTTGCCAATCCTTGAACAGCGCCTGCTTCTTCGAGTCGTTGATCGCCGGATCGTCGAGTTGCTTGCGCAGGCTACTCAGCGAGGTGTCAATGTCCCGGATCTTAGTCATCCGCTCGTTGTTGTCCTTCTGAATGTGCGCGCGCTCCACGTTGATCTGCTTTTGCGCCTCATTGGTCCGGTAGTATTGCTTGAACAGCTCCTGCATATCGACGGTGGCGATCTTGAGCTTGCTGTCTGGGGCGGCGGTGGCGAGACTGCAGCCGAACGTGGCTGCCATGGCGACGGTGAGAAAACGACGAATCATGGTCATGAGTTGGGAGGGTGGGTGGTTCCGAAAGGAAGGTTCGGCAGCGAGGGTGTACTCAAACGCGCCACCCGTCAATGCCCAACCGCGATGAAATGCGCAGCGCGGCGAGCAAGCTTCTTGCAATTTCCCTTGCAGACGGCCGATAGATCCCTAGAATCCCGCCCAGCCCCTGCGCTGGCACGCGGCTGCCACAACCCCAATCAAACCATCGCCCATTATGAAATACGTCAAAATCGCCGTTCTCGCCGCCATGGCCGCCGGTTCCGTGTGTGCCGTTTCCAGTTGCACGAAAGACGCTCCCGCCCCGTCGAAGCCGGTTTACGTAAAACCCGCCAAGTAAGTGCCTGCTGGTTCTACCCAAGCGGTGGCGGCGAAGCATCTGCACCCCACCCCTTAGATTGAGCCGCAACCCGTCTCCCCAAAAAGTATTTACAACCATTGCCCGACCCATGATCCGACCCCTCCTTGCTCTTTGCGCTTCAGCTATCGCGCTTGTTACCGTTTCCTGCTGCTGCACCGGTGAATCCGCAGCGCCGAAGTTGCGGCCACTGCCAAAATTCAGAGAAATCCCAGCTGCCCCCGCAGTTGCACCAAAACCCCTGGTTCTGCCACAGATTCACCACGAGAAATAGAGGCGGCCTCGCCCGCCCTTTTTTTGCAAAAACCCCAGATGCCCCTCCCTACGCGCGAGGGGGCATCCTCTTTCTTCAAGCGACTCCCGCGGCAATGCCAGCAAACTCGAGTCCTTCTCGACGGCTTTCGTTCCAGGTGCCCATTCTCAGCCATGAAGCGCTCATCCTACCCTGACCAAAGCGCCCGTTTCAGTGCGGGTAAGCGGTATTTTCACAACCCCAAAGGGCGCCGTTCGTCCTGGGATCAATGGGTCGATGGCGGGCCTAAACCCTCCCGTCCCACCACCAAATGGCTGAAAATCCTCGGCTTCATTTCCGTACTCGCCGCACTTGGAGGCGTCATTGCTGGCCTTGCCCTTGTGCTGGGCCGCTAATGAGCGCCCGCGCTGCCGCCACCTCCGGTATGTGTTGCAGCGGTTTTCGCCCGCCCCTGTGCTTGCCCTGCCCATAGGCAACGACCCTCACCGAGCGCCGCAATCATCCGGCCCGGCGGCGGAAACTTCGCCCCGTTCCTCGGTTTTCATTTGCATCGACCGCGGGTGCATTACACTACGTGTGCCGCCAGCCATGTCCGCCATTGATCTCAAAGCCAAGCTTCGCGAGGTGCCCCGTCAACCCGGAGTGTACCTGATGCGTGATGCTCTGGGCTCGATCATTTATGTCGGCAAGGCGCTGGATTTGCGGCGGCGGCTCGCGTCCTATTTCATGGCCTCGGGCAAGACGCGGGCGGACCTCAAGACGCGGGCCTTGATCGATTCGATTTGTGATTTTGAGATCCACGTGGTCCGCAACGAGGAGGAATCACTGTTGCTGGAGGGCAAGCTCATCAAGGATTACCGGCCCCGCTACAATCTGGCCCTGCGCGACGATAAACGCTTTTTACTGGTCAAAATCCGCCTCGCCGACCCATGGCCGCGCTTCGCCATGACGCGGATGAAAAAGGACGATGGCTCGCGCTATTTCGGCCCGTTTCCCCATTCCAGCGCCTTACGCGAGACCTTGTCGTGGCTCAATCGTAAGTTTGGTTTCCGGGTCTGCCGCCCGCTGCAACCCGACGAGGCCGAATACCGCCATTGCAACGCCGATATCATCCGCAATTGCTCGGCACCTTGCGTCGGGCGCATCGAGCGGACTGCCTACGTCGCACGTATCGACGAGGCCTGCCGAATCTTGGAAGGCAAGGGCCGGCGCGAGTTGTTCGACGAACTGCGCCGCGGGATGCAACAGGCCGCCGCCCAACTCGAGTTCGAGCGCGCAGCCACCTTGCGCGATATCCTCGCCAACCTCGAAAAAACCCTCAGCCCAACCCGCCAGTTCAGCCGTGGCCGCGGCCTGCCCAGCACCGTCAAGCCTACCGAAGACTTGGCCGAACTCGGCCAACTCCTCCACCTCGCCGGCCCGCCGCGCGTCATGGAATGTTTCGATATCTCCAATGTCTCATCTAACCATATCGTCGCCTCCATGGTGCGCTTCACCGACGGCCGACCCGATAACCAGAACTACCGCCGCTACCGCATCCGCACGGTCGCCGGCCAGGATGATTTCGCCTCCATGGCAGAAGTCATCCGCCGCCGCTACTCGCGCATCCTGCTCGAAAACTCTGCGGCCAATCCCGCGGCGGACCTGTCCCAAGAGGACGTGTTGGAAGCCCAGCGGCGACTGGCCCGCGCTGGCCGGGCACGCATCGTGCTGCCCGATCTGGTGATCGTGGACGGCGGCAAGGGCCAACTCGGCATGGCCGTTAGAGAACTCCGCGCCCTCGGCCTCCATGCGCTGCCAGTCATCGGCCTAGCTAAACAACATGAGGAAGTGTTCATTCCCGGCCACAGCGACTCCCTGCGCATTCCGCATGAGCGCGGTGCCCTCAAACTGCTCCAGCGCATCCGCGATGAAGCCCACCGCTTCGCCAACGCCTACAACTCCCTGCTCTACCGCCGCCGCATGCACGAAAGCCTGCTCGACGATTGCCCCGGCATGTCGCCCAAGCGCAAGCAGGTGTTGTTGGAAAAATTCGGCAGCGTGGCCCGCCTGAAACATGCCCCCGTGGCGGACATCGCCGCAGTGCCCGGCATTTCGGCCAAAGCCGCCGCCGCTATCCTGGCGTTTCTGGGACGGGAGTAGCTCACAGTGACAGCCAATGGGGTCAGTCCCGCTTTTCGAGCATTCGCACCCACTTCCACAACATCACGCTCGAAAAGCGGGACTGACCCCATTGGACTATGGAATAAAGAGCCCCCGCGAGGCCCCAAAAACCGGCTCTGCTCAATTAGTGCTTGAACAAGCTCGCCGTTTCACCGATGCCTCGCCCATGAGCCAAAAACCCACGCCAGGAAAAACCCACCACGAGACGACCCTCGACGACGTCAAACAACTCGGCTTGTGGGCCGCTCTCGGCAGCCTCGGCTATGTCTTCTGGATCGTCGGCGGCATGGAAATGGTCGAACGCGCCGCGTTCTACGGCGTTAAGGCCGTGTCCAACTTGTATGTAACCCGCGCCAAAAGTGACGGCGGCCTAGGCGAGACGATGGCCAGCTACGGCACCCTGATTGCCATCTGGGGCCTCATCCAGTCCGGCGGCTCGATTTTTACCGGCGGCATTTCCGACCGCTACGGCTACAAGCAGACGATTTTCGTGGCCACAATCATCCAGAGCTCGGGCTACCTGATTATGGCGTTTAACCCGAGTTATTGGGGTTTCTTTGCCGGGGCTATGTGTCTGGCCTTTGGCACCGCTATCTTCAAACCCGGCATCCAGGGCACGCTCATCCGCAGTTGCACCCGCACCAACAGCTCTGTCGCCTGGGGCGTATTCTATCAAATCGTCAACATCGGTGGCTGGATCGGGCCCTTGGTAGCAATGCAAATGCGCGAGCAGTGGGGGTGGAAATACGTCTTCCTCACCAGTGCCATCCTCATTACTCTCAACTTCCTCTTGCTCTTCACCTATCAGGAACCCGGCAAGCAGGAACGGCTCGAACGCCGTGCCCAAGTGAAAGCCGGCCACGTCCGCGAAACGAGCCTGTGGCGGGAATCGCTGCAGGAACTCAAGAAACCCCACCTGCATTATTATCTGCTGATCTTCTCGCTATGGTGGTTCATGTTTCCGATGCTGTGGGATGTGCTGCCCAAATATGTGGAGGACTGGGTCGATACCGGCGAGATCGTGCGCTCCCTGTTTGGCGCTGATGGCACCCGCAGCGGTCTGATGCATTTCCTGTTAGGAATGAAGGAAAACGGTTTGAGGATCGAACCCGAGGGCATCGTTAATATCAACTCGGGCCTAATCATGCTCACCTGCTTCATCATCGCCGGGTTCAGCGCCAAAATGCGTGCGACTAACAGCCTGTTGCTAGGCACCCTGCTGGTAGTGGCCGCGCTCACTCTCTTTGGCCTGTTCAACCTTGCCTGGCTGTGTGTCGCAGCGATGCTCGTGTTCAGCTTGGGCGAAATGCTCGCCAGCCCGAAATACAGCGAGTTCCTCGGCAATATCGCCCCGGCCGACAAAAAAGCGATGTGGATCGGCTTCTCGCAGGGGCCGATGCTCATCGGGGCGACCATCGAGGGCAAGGTCGGGCCCCAGCTCTATCATATTTGGTCGGACAAGGACGTGTTTGCCCGCGACTTGCTACAGACCAAGGGCTGGACCCCGGCGCAGGTGGCCATCGACGCGCTGCCTCCCGGCGAGGCGTTCAAAAAGTTGGTCGAGGTCACCGGCCAATCCCCGGCGGAACTCACGCGCCTGCTCTATGCCACGCACCACGTCGGCTCCACCTGGGCCTTCTTCGCCGGCATCGGCCTACTCGCTGCCGCCCTCATCTGGGCCTACGGCCGCTGGGTCCGCAGGCTCGCCGAACGCTAGGAGCGTCGCACCACACTCTCACCCGATCTAACTGAATTATGAACATCCACATCTCAGGCATTTCCCGCAGTTGCCTAACGGCCATCTCGGCCATCCTCACTTGCACAAGCATGCAACTTCCAGCCCAAACCTATATCCACGACGCGCGCCTCGACGAGCGCAGCCACGACCTTAATGGGCCGTTCAACTATTTTTTAACACCTAGCGACGCGCTCGGTTTCATGGATGCGCCCAAGGCGTTCCAACTCACCGGCGACGGCGCCATGAGTTCGTACTTTGGCGAGCTGACGTTGTGGGCTGGCACGCCGCTCAAGCGGCTCAACAGCCGGGTTCGCACGCTCGATGACGGCTGCCTTCCAGTAATTAATTACGGCTCACTCGTCGATGGCATCGAATACCGGGTCAAGGCATTTGCCGCACCCGCCGCACTCGATCCGCTGGCCAATTTGTTGGGATTTGTCCGCATCACCGCCACCAACACCAGCGGCAAGCCGCAGCGGGCGTCAGTCGGTGCGCGGGTGTACGATCACGAGGGGCCGTGGCGGCATCCGTTTTTTGACCACACCGAGCCGCGCTGGTGGACGGACCGCTTCATCGACCCAGGGGCATGGCAGCCGTGGAAGTTGTGGGAGCCCACCGAAGTGCGCAACGGCGGCGAGGTTCACCGCAAAGATAGCAAACACCTGATCTTCAACTATCAGCCAGATAAGTCCGGATGGAAGGTGCTGGAAGCGGCGGCCAACGTCGAACCCTTCGAATTTGTGATCCAACTGGCACCGGGCCAGTCGGCCTCGGTTGATGTGACCGTGCCGTGGTCACCGGTGGCCGACGCCCACGCCGAACAAGTTAAAGCGCTCGCGGCGGCGGGTTTCGACGACTATCTGGCGAGCAGCAGTGCTTTCTGGCAAAAGCAGTTGAACGCTGGTGCCATGTTTGAGGTGCCCGAACAAAAGGTCATGGATATGCATAAGTCTTCGCTGATGTATGACCTGATGGCCCGCGACCTGCAGGAAGACCGCAAGACGGTCATCCAGACGGTCAGCGACGTCCAATACAACCAGTTCTTCTCGCGCGACGCGGCTTTCATCATCCACACTTATGATATGTTAGGCTTGACCAAGATCGCCGAACAATGCCTCGAGCACGTCCTGCTCAAGGATGAAAATGGCAAGCTCACCGGCCTGCGAACGACCCACCCGGATGCCTGGGGCCAGGCGCTCTGGACCTTGGCCGCCCACTACCGGATCACCGGCGAGAAGGCTTTCGCCGAGCGCGTCTATCCGGTAGTGCCGGGCCACGTCGCCAAGCTCGAAGCGGAGACCGCCAAGGACCCGTGGGGTTTGTGGCCGGTCGCCGGTCCCTATGACAACGAGCGCATTGACGGTCACTACACCGGCCACAGTTTCTGGGTGCTGCGCGGGTTGAAGGATGCCGCCGAGTTGGCCACCGCCGTCGGCAAGCACGACGACGCCAAACGTTTTCAAAAAATCTATGACGAGTACCTAGCCAAGTTCATGGTTCGACTCAAGGCGATCACCGGGAAAACCGGCGGCTACATTCCGCCCGGCCTCGACGACCCGCTCGCCGGCATGGACTGGGAGAACGCCTCGGGCGGCGTCTATCCATTCGGCATCATTGCCGCCGCCGACCCGATGGTTAAACACACCGTCAAGACGGTTCGCGACTATGCCTATCAGGAAGGCATCATGACCTACGAGCACAACGCCTACAAGGTTCGCCAAGCCAAGGATGCCAAGCCTTTAGATTGGTCGCAGCCTGAACACACCGTTATCCATCACTACGAAACTTTCCAAGTCTTGCAAACCCTGCTGGCCCTCGGCATGGACCGCGAGGTCATCACCGATTTCTACTCGTTCCTGGTCCACACCGGCAGCACCCATACCGGCTTCGAATATGATATCTGGGCCTGGCGCGACCGCAATTTCCATAACAACTATCCTCCCCACGGCTGGTGCGCCGCCCGCTTCAACGAGTGCCTGCGCAACATGCTGCTGCGCGAGGATATGCAACAACCCGTGCTGCACCTCGCCTCCGCGCTCGCCCCCACCTGGCTGGAGGCTGGCCGCCGCGTGCGGGTAACCAAGGCTCCAACCGATTTCGGCTTGCTGTCCTACACCATCGACGCCACCGCCGAGGGCGCTAAGGTGAGCCTCGACGCACAATGGCGCAAGGCCCCCGCCGCGCTGCGCTTCCACATCCCATGGTTTGTGGACCTGAAGTCCGCCAAAGTGGATGGCCACACGGTTACAGCCAAGGACCGCGTGCTGGAGTTGCCAGCCGACGCCAAAGAGTTAGACATGCAATGGACCCGCAACTCCGCCCCGGACCTGAGTTATCGCAAGGGCGTGGAAATCTATGTGGACCGCTACTGGAAAATCCAGCACGGCGAAGCTATCCCCGGTTTCGACAGCCGCTGGATCTTCCCCGAGTAAGCCGGCACCGTGCCACCACTTCCCACCACTTCCCACCGCCAAAAGAGGCGAACTGGCGGAGCTGTGCGTAGACATTTCGCATAACTTCGGCGAATTGGTGAGGGCAACGTTGCCATCTCCATCCATTCGCCGAGGAGTTGCAGAGTTGGTGCCTGCGATAAACAGCTATGACTCGAATCTCTTCGAGGAGCATATGACGCTCCCCCGGGATATCCAGATAGCTTGGTAGGATGTTGATCGGGTCGCGAGGATATCCGCCATGCCCCGATCGTTGATTAGAACCAGCTGCCGGTGGCATGTTTTAGATGAGCTTCAGACCCCCACGCGCAAATCCCTGGCAGTCCACAGCAGCCCCTTCGCGCCGCTTCCGCTGCCCCTCATCGTCCGCGCACCATCCTTGCGCTTGGCGCTAAACCGCTCCCTCGCCCACGCAAACGCCTCGTTCACAAACTCCTTGCTGCCTATCACCACCCCGTCCGTGAAATATCTCACCCGGTATCGCAGCATCCGTCCGTATGGAATTTCCTCCAACTTCTTCTCCAACCGTTCCGTTTCCTGCTGCGCCTGTTCCGCACTCATGCCCTTGCGGGTTCGTCTCACTTCTGTCCCGCCACCGCGGGCC
>WBXE01000048.1 GCA_008932955.1 Verrucomicrobiota bacterium | reverse complement strand
GTTGCGGACCGGGCCCTTGATGGTGGCGCCGACCGGGTAGCGGAGTTCGATTTCATCCCACGGGTTGGTATCGAGCTGGCGCACGCCGAGGGAGATTTTCTGTTCCTCGATGCTGATGCCAAGTACGACGGCGTGGATTTCCTGGCCGATTTCGAGCACGTCGCTGGGGCGCGTGATGCGCTTGACCCAGGAGAGTTCGGACACGTGGACGAGGCCTTCGACGCCGCGTTCGATTTCGACGAATGCGCCGTAAGGCAGCAACTTGGTGACGCGACCCTTGACGTTGTGGCCGATGGGGTACTTGCGCTCAATGTCTTCCCACGGGTTGTCCGACATTTGCTTGAGACCCAGCGAGACGCGTTCCTTTTCGCGGTCCACGTCGAGGATGACCACGTCGACGGATTGGCCGATGTGCAGCAATTCGGAAGGATGGTTGATGCGGCCCCACGACATGTCGGTGATGTGCAGCAAGCCGTCCATGCCCTGAAGATCGACGAAGGCACCGAAATCGGTGATATTCTTGATCGCGCCGGTGACCTTGTCGCCGATTTTGACGGTTTGGAGGAAGCGCTGGCGCAGTTCCGAGCGTTCGGCCTCGATGACCTCGCGGCGGGACAGCACGATGTTTTTGCGCTCGTCGTTGACCTTGACGATTTTGAATTCGTAGACGTTGCCGACGTATTCGTTGAGATCCTTGGGGGGAATGATGTCCACCTGTGAGCCGGGCAGGAACGCTTCCACGCCGACGTTGACGGTGAGGCCGCCTTTGACGACTGCCTTGACCTTGCCGCGGACCAGGCCGCCATCTTGGAAGACTTTGACGATCTTTTCCCAGTTTTGCTTGTGGGCGGCTTTTTCCTTGGAGAGGACGACCATGCCCTCGTCATTTTCGAGTTTTTCGAGAAGGACTTCGATTTCGTCGCCGATTTCGATTTCCTCATCCTCGAATTCGTTGGAGGGGATGGCGCCTTCGGACTTGTAGCCGACGTCCACGAGAACGACTTGGGGGCGGATTTCGAGAATCGTGCCCTTGACGATCGACCCTTCGCGGAATTCGCGGAATTTGGAGTCGATCAGTTCGTTCAGTTCTAGGTTAGTGGGTTCCGCGAGAACGGTACTCATGTTGTTGTTTGGTTTGGGGTTGTGTTGGTGGTTCGTTTTCTTGCCGATATTGCCCCGGGAAAATGGCTTCTGACAAGGCACCGGGGCTCCAACCGCCTGCCAGAAGAAAGAAAAACGGACGCCGAAACTAGCTGTCGGTGGACCAATGGCAAGGCCAAAGAACGGGTTTTTTCGGGAAAAGCGCGGGTGGCAAGTCGAGAAACGGCCGAAAGCCCACCGCAAAGCCGGTTCGGCTGAGCTCGCCGAACGCGCAAAGGTCGCAAAGGGGCGCTGAGCCAAGCAGGATTTTTCCGGGGGGATTGTGCGCGGCGAACATGCGCAGGCGGGGCACGCTCATGGCATCCGCGCCCGGGTTCCCACCGCCCCCCTTGTTAGCTGTCTTATCGTCGCGCTGATCCGTAGCCAGGCTCCTGTCTGTCGTGCCTAACTGCCGTGATCCGATCAGATCGCATCGCAATGATCGACGAATGCCCGGACCTCCGCTGCCACCTTCGGGTGGTAAACAACCGCTCTCATCGATTGCGGCGGCCAACTTGAGACAGAAATTCGGCGTGGCTGATTGGGGTGACTGATCCTGAGTCCATCTCCACTTCCCGCCTCCCTACTTCCTCATCATCTGGACCTGACGGCAAGCCAGACAGGCCGTGGAGTAAATACGCCACCAATCCCTTCCGATATTCCTCGGAAAGATCCTTGGTCTGTTTCTGAATGTCGGCAAGCTGAATCAAGGGGGCGCAGTACTAGGTGAAATCTACCGCTGCAACTGCAACTTTGGCCCATGTATCGCGCTCCTGTTTTCCGCCTGTAACCCAATATTCTTGACTAATTGCTAAATCGATTTAAAAATCAGCCATGAATATGACTCCGCAGACCATTCCACGCCATTTGAAAACGGTTGCCCTGCGCAATATGCGGGGATTTCCGGCTATCGCTATCACCGGCCCGCGGCAATCGGGAAAAACGACATTGGCCCGTGAGCTTGGCGGGGACCGTCCCTATGCCAGCTTGGAAAACCCGGACGTCCGCCGCTATGCCGACGAGGACCCCCGTGGCTTCCTGTCCCAATTCCCGGATGGCGCGGTGCTCGACGAAATCCAGCGCTGCCCGCCGCTCTTTTCCTACTTGCAGGGCATCCTGGACTCAGACCGCCGCATGGGGCGCTTCATTCTGACCGGTTCGCAGCAGTTCGGCATGATCGAGGCCATCACCCAATCGCTGGCGGGCCGCGTGTCATTGCTCAGCCTCTGGCCATTTTCCCTGTCCGAGCTTCAGGACGCGCACCGCGCCCCTGCCGCGCTCGACACCTTGCTCCACGCCGGGCTCTTCCCGCCGATCCACGACCGCCCAGTGAACCCGGACGCCTGGCTCCAGAGCTACGTCGCCACCTATCTGGAGCGCGATGTCCGCATGTCGATCAATGTCCAGGATCTGTCCAGCTTCCAGCGCTTTCTCCAATTGTGTGCAGGCCGCATCGGCCAACTGGTAAACCTCTCCTCGCTCGCCTCGGATACCGGCATCAGCCGCGCCACCGCCGAGGCGTGGCTGTCGGTGCTCCAGGCAGGCTTCCTCGTCTTTCTCGCCCGTCCCCACTTCACCAACGTCTCCAAGCGCCTCATCAAGGCTCCCAAGATCTATTTCACCGACCCCGGCCTTGCCGCCTGGCTCATCGGCATCCACAGCGCCGAGCACCTGCGCAGCCACCCGCTGCGCGGTGCCATCTTCGAAAACTGGCTGATGACCGAACTCGCCAAAGCTGCAGCTCATGCCGGCCGCGTGCCCTCCATCGGCTTCCTCCGCGACAAGGAAGGCCATGAAATCGACGCCATCGTCGAAAACGGCAACGTCCTTCACGCCATTGAGGCGAAATCCGGCCAGACCGTTCCATCCGATGCCTTCAAGGGCCTCGACTTCTGGCGGCCAAAACTCCAGCCCGGCAAAACCTCCCGCTCCTGGCTGGTCTATGGCGGCGACACCGCCCAACACCGCGAAAACGTCACCGTCCTCCCATGGCAGGGCCTGTCCCCGCTCCTCAAAGAACTTTAATCGCCAGCGCCCCCCCGCCTCATGTAACTGGCAGCGCAGTTGGGCTGGTCCCGGCCTTCGGTCATGAGCTCTGCTTGCGAGCACGCGACGTCCACGAATTCCAGAAATCCACGCCGCTGCCGCAAGCGTGAGGCACATGGCAAATTTGCCGCGACGAACCGGAAGATGCCCGTTCTAGCAAATTGACCCGGTGGGTTTATTCCAAGTACTCCGCAGTCAAGGGGATGCTCCACTTGCCGCCGTGTGATGCAGAACGCCGAGCCCTGCCGCCGGGCGAAAACGTAGTGGTTGAGGTGAAGCTGTGGAGCTAAAACCTCACGCAACGGCTTCTTCTTTTGTGCGCGTTCTTCCCCCACTCCACGCTGCCGCAATCCGACAAATCCCCATCCGCTGCCGGCAGCACCCACGAGGCCTGAGCGCGCCCTGCCTGGGGGGCGCGTCAAGCTAAGGAATTTTGGAGATGGTTCGTGACGAATTTTACCACTGAGGCACTGATTACCACTGAAAGCACTGAAATATTTATCAATCTCTTCTCAGTGCCATCAGTGTAAATCAGTGTTTCAGTGGTTTCTTTACCACAATCCACTGGAACTCGGTGGTTTTTCGACTCGATTCGCCTTAGCTTGACGCGCATGCCTGCCTGGGGGCCGCGCTTGCCTCTGAGCCTCGGGTGATTCGGGCCGCTCCCGTGGAACGCGCGGCTTTCACAAATTCGCAGTTCCCAAACTCGGTGGAAAATGATTTGGCATATTTTGACGTTCAGACGATCACAAAGTCATCGAAACGCGGAGGCGCGGAGCTAGCAGAGGATATCGCTGAGTTTCTTGCGCTGCCTCAAGGAGAGGTGGCCTCCGGCCGCCATGGCCCATGGGGTGAGCAAGGACCGCCGCCTGGCGACCTGCCCTTGCGCGTCCCATGGACAAAAGGGGGCAAGACGCCCCCACTCCGTGATGCCCACTCGCCAGCAAGCTGGCTTGGCCAGGCGGTGGCGAGCCACCGCACTCCTGACGGACAGGCGCCAGCAAGCAGCCGCGCGGAGTGCGGGGGCTTGCCCCCGCCCTGGGAGGGGCGGGCTTGCCCGCCGTGGCGCGGAGCCGTGCATGAAGTGCCGCTGTGATGCAAACAATGCACACACGCCAGCAAGCTGGCTTGGCTAGGCGGTGGCGAGCCACCGCACTCAATGGATCAAGAATCCACGAATTTACCATTCATCCCGGTTAAGAGTTTTCTCGCGCAAAGGCGCAAAGACGCAAAGTTTTGCAGAATTAAGAAATTCCGAATTTTTGGCAACACGGTATGTGGGTGATTGCTATATCTCAAATGCTGTCCCGGACCCTGACGCTCCGGCTCCATCAATCATCTCAGCGTCTCCCTCCGTGACCTCAGTTCCTCTGCGTTTCGTTGAATTCCGGCCTCAAGGCGACGGTCAGCCTCCCGAATCCACGCGGCTTCCAGCTCCGATGACTTGCGCGACAGACTCTCAAGCAACCTGTCAACCGACACGGCTCGCTCGCGCTCTGGCAACAAGAGGGCAGAGGGCCATGAAATCAAGGATTTCAGGCGTTGAGCCTGCGCAGCGTCCCCCGTGCTGCATTTGCGAAATTCAAGAAGTCCGCCGAGAGCCGCGCATCCGCCGCGACTTTTTGCCAAAACACCGCCGCCCAAGCCATGGCATCCCGCCACTGCGCTAGTGCGGCGGGTAAGGGCGGTGCGGGTGAGAACGTCGGTTCGGCGATTTCCCCCTGCAAGCCTGGTGCCCACAGCATTGGCAGCATGTCGTAGGCGGGAGCCACCTGAAATGGCAGCGTCTCCTCCAGCCAGAATGAGAGATTGCCGAAGTGCATGTCGGTATTGCCGATGAGTTCGCCGAATGCATGCAAGCGCCGGACCGTGGCGACGGCTTCGGCATCGACCAGCCCTTCCTGTTGGAGTTCCAGCGCAGCCGTCGGCCAGTTGCGCCGTGCACCGCTGTCAACCGCGGCGGCATGGAGCGATTCCAGCGAAACCACGCCCCGCCTGCCGCCCGCGCCCACCCGGTCGAAGCGCGGAACTTCCAAAAACCTCCGGCCTGCCGCATCGATGACGCGCGCTCCAGGCGTAGCCAGTCCGATTTTCGCCAGCACCTCATGCGCGTGGAACTCGCACAGCAATAGATCCGCCCAGCGCTGACCGGCGGCCTGATCCATGGGCGGAGAAAACTTCACCAGCACCGGATGGAAATTTCCAGGACCGTTCCGCACGGTCGTCAGGAATTTCGGTTGTTCGCCGCCGGCGGAGGTGCCGGGCAGAACGCTCGCGGCAAGCCGGGCCATTTCCGGATAGCGGGTTGCACGTTCGTCCGCGTCGATCAAATCCGCCGCCGCGGGAAAAGCCGCACGCGCGAGGGCCCGACGCAAGCAATCGTCACCCACCACATGGGAGCCGGGCAAATCCTCGCTTGCAGCCTGCAAGTAGACCAAGGTGTCATCGTCGCTCCACCGTCTTGGATCTTCG
Source organism: Verrucomicrobiota bacterium (assembly GCA_008932955.1). Classification (GTDB taxonomy): domain Bacteria; phylum Verrucomicrobiota; class Verrucomicrobiia; order Verrucomicrobiales; family Akkermansiaceae; genus Luteolibacter. The sequence goes on along the minus strand of WBXE01000048.1, from coordinate 7,433 downwards.
GGGACCTGGAGCGAGCGGGAAATCTGCATGGCGATGGCCCGGCCGAGAAATCCTTGTGGCCGGGCATCACTGAGAAAAAAGGGGAACCCTTCCCAAAGTCCCTCCCGGTTGGCAAATCGCTCTGCCCACGGTGCTGGCGTTCCCGCCCACCGGATGCGCCAGCGCCGTTCATGAAGCGCCTCCAGCTCGGCCCAGAGCCGTGCACGACCCGACTCGTCCACGGCATAGATCGGCCAACGGCTCCCCGCGTTCCCAACCTGCCGCCTGAGGGCGTAACGGGTGCTGCGGGTCGCCCCCATCGTCACCAACTCATCGCCGAAGTCCGCCAGCGCCCGCACGATGGTCGTTCGATTCACCCTCAAAACCGCTGCGAGTTCCGTCGCCGAGACCGGCCCGCGTGCTCGAATGAGTGGGGCAAGGGTTTCACGGGTGATCTGTGGGAGGCGAGCCATTCCGAAGGGAATTATGCATCGTAATCTGAACGAATCAACAAATAATTAATTATTGGCCTTAAGTGTGTTACAAATGATTATCGGTCTTTTCCGCAGATTTAACGCATCATTATTTGAGGTTTGGATATAGTTTCGCCTGTCTCGGTTGGAATCGGCCTCAAAGGTCCCGCTCCCGACTAACTTGCCCGGCTGCGGCATGGTAGGGAGCGACGACCTTACTGTCGTCGTGCGGAAGCAGCGCCCATGAAGCGAGTCTTTGGCACTCATCCATGGGCCGCTCCATCTGATTGAGTGCCAAGAGGTTTTCAAGGATGGCTTCGTCTGTCAGGTCGGCTGGCCAGTGGGTCGCGGAAACGGTGCCGGTGAAATTGGTGTGAACGATGATTCGGTCAAGGTCGCAAACCACTAACAACGGCGGGTTTTCCAGGGCGTTGCGGTAGCGCAAGAGCTGGTCATAAGCAGCGGTGATGCTCCCTACTAACTTAGCTGTTACAGGCTGCGGGCAGGATGCCCGCGCCACGTGGCCCGGGCATCCTGCCCGGAGCCTCTGCTCAAACCACCAAGTGTGCCAAGTCAACAGTATTGGGCGTCTCGGTCGGACCCTAGGCGAAGGCCGGACGCGCCGGTGCCAGCTTGAGTTCAAGCGTTAGACCCAACGACCGGTGCGCGAACGCCAGCGCCTTGGCCGTGAATGCAGGCTGAGGATGCGCCGCAAAGAATAATCGGCGAGGTGTTGGGTATCTTGCCGCAGAAGCTGACCTCACCGCCACCGGGGCGTCAGGGCCGCCTCAAGCATTAGGGATAAAGCAATCACCTGAGGCTAAGGAGCCACCACGGATTCTTTGTTACCTTCGTTTCCTTTGTTCAAATCCGGTTCTCCACAGAAGGCAACAAAGGGAACGAAGGGTGAGGATTGTGGTGGTAGCGGAAGGGCGGCCCATGAATCACCCCCCCCTTCAAATCAAGTGTGATGGCTCGATGCCCAACGCCGCGGCGGTTTTTCTAACGTGCGTGGTGCTGAACTTGCGTTCGCCCCGCAGCAGGCGGGAAGCGGTGGAGCGGTCGATGCCGATGAGCTTGCCCCACTCGGTGGCGGTCATGCCGATGTTTTCCAAGTGAGCGGTGAGAAACTCATGCGGTGGCAGTGGCGACGGGGCGGCGTAGGTTGCGGACTCATAAGCTCCGGCAAGCTCGGCGAGGGTTTCGAGGTAGTCCGCTTGATCGGCGCTGAGTGAGTGACCGGCCATGAGGTCGATGATCTCGGTGACAGCGTCGAGGTCGATTGTGTCACGCAAGGTGCGTGGCATGTGCAAGCGGCAAAGGGCCTCATAGGTTTTGGGCAATTTGCTGAAACTTGGCAGGATAGGCTTGGTGGCGTTCATCGGCTTAGAGGTCGTTTTTCCAGCGGTCTTTGCTGTAATCGGCGTGGGTGAGGATTTTCAGGATGAAAATGCTGCGGGTGTTGTAGTGGATGGCGCTAATGAGGCGTTGGTGATTGCCGGCGATATTAAAGATAGTGACGGTCTTGGAGCTGCGGACGGTGGCGAGGTCCGCGTGGGGAAAGACTTTGCGCACATCCGCGATGGATTGCCACTTGGCAGCGGAGGCTACGGTGATCCATGCTGAAAGGTTGGCGGAGGCGTTGGGGTGTTGCTTGGCATAGTCGAAAATGCGGCGTTTGGTGATGATGTTCATGCAAACCTGTTGTCAGTATGGCAACGCCGGCGGGTGCCGTCAAGCCGCATTTGGATGTAGTTAGATGACTTTGAGGTGGCCGCTCAAATCGTAACCGGACCGCAAGCGCCACAGGCCCGTTTGCGAGACGTTCAGGCTGAGCTGTTCCTTTTCCCCGGCCTCCACGGTGGAGAGAATCGCCGCCTTCAACGATCCGTGCAGCCGGAGCCATGCCTCGATTGGCGCGAGGTGGGACTGCCGCCCCGCGCGAAATTCGGCCCAAGTTGCCGAGCTGTGTTTTTCGGCTTTGCGGATTGGGTTTTTCGGGTCAGGCTTCCCGCATGCCCGGCACCGTTGCAAGCGACCCCCGATTCAGTGAGTTTATTTTGCTGCAAGCGCAGAATGCCGGACTATTTCTGGGCCAGATCCCGCATCCGCTCAGCGGGGAGCCGCAAATCAACCTGCGGGCCGCCCAATCGGTGATCGACTCGCTGGAAATGCTTGTGGTCAAAACCCATGGCAACCTCACCCCGCAGGAAGCCAGCTTACTCAACGCCGCGCTCACGAATTTGCGCCCTCTCTACACCGCGGCCGTGGACCACAGCGCCGCCAACTCCTAATCCATCCCCGCCATGTCCTTCGAACCCTTCAATATCGGCCCGGTGCCAGTCGGCGGCCCAGTGCCATTTTTCATCCTCGGCCCATGCGCGCTGGAAAGTGAGGCCTTTGCCTGGGAAATGGCCCGCGCGCTCAAAGAAATCGCCGAGCGCACCGGTATTCATTTTCTTTTTAAAGCGTCTTTCGACAAGGCCAACCGCACGTCCTTCGGCGCCTTTCGCGGACCGGGCCCGCGCGAGGGCTGCCGGATCCTCGGCGAGATTGCCAAGGAGCTCGGCGTGCCCGTCACCACCGACATCCACACCGCCGAGCAGGCCGAAATCGCCGCCGAACACGTCGATTTGCTACAAATCCCCTCCTTCCTGTGCCGCCAGACGGATTTGCTCGAAGCCGCCGCCAAAACCGGTCGCGCTGTCAACGTCAAGAAAGGCCAGTTCCTCGCGCCTTGGGACACGGTTAATATCGCCGACAAACTCCGCTCCTTTGGTTGCGGACGCTTCATGCTGACCGAGCGCGGCACCACCTTCGGCTACAACAATCTGGTCGCCGACATGCGCTCGCTCTATTGGATGCGCAAGGAAGGCCTGCCGGTGGTGTTTGACGCCACCCACTCGGTCCAGCGCCCCGGCGGCCTGGGCGGCAGCACCGGCGGCGATGGTGAGCTCGCCCCGGTACTGGCCCGCGCCGCAGTGGCCACCGGCGTGGACGGCTTGTTCATGGAGGTGCACTCCGATCCGGCCAACGCGCTCTCGGATGGGCCCAACCAAATCCCCTTGGAATTTATCGAGGATCTGCTGGTGAAACTCATCGCCATCCACAACGCGTCGCACTGAGCCCGATGCGCGTCAAATCAAGGCCAAACGGATTAAAGAACCACCGCGTTGCGATGAATCGGGGCAAAGAAACCACTGAAACACTGATTGCCACTGAGCACACTGAGGTGAAATCCGCAAATATTTCAGTGGTTTCAGTGGCAATCAGTACTTCAGTGGTAAAAATCGTCACGAACCACCCCAGAAAACCGTAATTTGCCGCGCATGCCCGCCCCCTTTCTTGTGTTGCCCGGCCACCTTTCAGCCCTGCTGCTGCTCGCCCCCGCCTTGCTGATGGCGCGCGACGCCCACCCGGCCGCCCAACCCAAGCGTGAAACCCCGGTGACCTCACTGCTGCCCCCGGGCAGCGTCCTGTCTGGCGTCCTGCTCCCCCGCTACGACGAAAACCACCGCCTCATCGGTGCCTTGCAAGCCAAGACCATGACCCTCGTCAGTGCAGAAACTCTTGATGCCGTGGTCGTCTCCATTGAATTATTCAACCCCGACCGCAGTCCCCGGGCCCGGCTGGATCTGACTGAAGCTAAGCTTAACCAAACCACCGGCACCTTGCGTGCCAAAAACGCCGTCACGCTACGTTTTGACAACATCCATGCCATAGGCAGCGGTCTGGTTTACGAAATCAACCAAGCCCAGGGCTTTCTGATGGGCCCCACCACCACCCGCATTCAGGCCCCGGCCAAAACCGCCATGAATCCTTCTCAATCCCCCCGCCGTGTCGCCGCTCTCCTCGGCGCCTCCCTCATCGCTCTGCCAGTGGCGACCCCCGCCGCCCAAGATGCCGGAGCGGCCCGCGACGCCACTTCGGCGGCCCCGCTGGTGGCCGAGGCCAATGCCAAGGTTCGCAAGGATCTGCGGGCGGCGCTGGGAGCTTCGGCCGACGCCACGCGAGCGGCCAGCGCCTTTCTGGACAAGGAGGATCTCCTCGCCAATGCCCCACCCGCCGCGGCGCCCATCGTCACCCAAGCCCGGCCCCTCGAGGTCACCCCGAGCCCCGACGACACCGTCATCAGCTGCGATGGTGGCATGTACTTCGACACCGACGAGGGGGAGTTGGTCTATCTGAAAAACGTGACCGTGGCCGACCCGCGCTTCACTCTGGACGGTGCCGACGAACTGAAGGTGTTTTTTGAGAAAAAGCCCGCCAGCCCGAAAGCGGCGGCCAAACCCGGCGATAAGCCCAAACCCGGCGATAAGCCGGTGCCCGGCGGTGTCGACGTGAACCTAGGCGACGTGGAGCGGGTGGTGGCAACTGGCGCGGTGCACCTGTTGCAGAAACCTGATGCCAAGAACAAGCTCAGCAGCGCGGCGCATCCGTCACGTAAATCCACGGCCAACAACGAGGTAATCGAGGCGGCTGGGGCGATTTTCACCTACAACGTCAAGACCGGTGAGATTGTCCTGAGTGGTGGCAAGCCCTGGGTCAAAAAAGGTGGCATGATCAATCGCGCCAAACAGTCCAACCAAACCCTGCGGGTCGTCGACGGCAAATTCACTTTCTCCGAGGGCGGCACCGAAACCATCCTGCCCCTCGACCAAGTCAAACCACCCAAGAAGACAGAAGACAAGAAGACAGAAGACAGAAGATAAGAACCTCCAACATCAGCCTTTTCACGAACCCTCTTTTTCTTGTCTTGTGTCTTGTGTCTTGCAGTCTTGCGCCTTTACTCCTCCCATGCACGACCCCGGCTCCACTTGCTGCCACGCTGAATCCTCCGTCCTGTTTGCCTCCAACCTGCGCAAAACCTACAACGGCCGGGCCGTCGTCGATGGCGTGTCCATCACCGTCAAGCCGCGGGAAATCGTCGGCCTGTTAGGCCCCAACGGTGCCGGCAAGACCACCTCGTTCTACATGATCGCAGGGCTCATTCCCGCCGATTCGGGCTCAGTTTGCTTCAACGGCCAAGATATCTCGCGCTTGCCGATGCACCGCCGTGCACGCCTCGGCATGGGGTATCTGCCGCAGGAGGAGTCGATTTTCCGCAAGCTATCGGTCTTGGATAATTTGCTAGCCATTCTGGAGACCCGGCCGAATCTCAATCGTGCCGAGCGTCAAGAGCGAGCCCACGACCTGCTGCAGCGCTTCGGCATCGCCAAGCTTGCCAAGCACCTCGCCATCACGCTTTCCGGCGGGGAAAAGCGTCGCTTGGCCATTGCCCGGGCGCTGTGTTCGGAGCCAACCCTGCTGATGCTTGACGAGCCGTTTGCCGGCATTGATCCGATTGCCGTGGAAGACATTCAGCGTATTGTACGCGAACTGCGCGAACGCGATGGCCTGGCCATCCTCATCACCGACCACTCGGTGCGCGAAACCCTCACCATCACCGACCGCGCCTTCCTCATTCACGATGGCCGGGTCATTCTCGAGGGCGCGTCCCTGGAGTTGGTGGATGATCCAATCGCCCGTAAGCACTACCTAGGCGAGGACTTCCGTATGTAGCGGCGCAGCGCAACGCGTCAGGTTAAGGGTGTTTTGGTATGACTCATGACGAGTTTTACTACTGAGTCAGTGATTGCCACTGAATGCACTGAAATATTTATGAATATCTGATCAGTGCCCTCAGTGGTAATCAGTATTTGAGTGGTTTCTTTGCCACGATCTTCACCCCAGGTCGTAACTCCTTAGCTTGGCACGCATGCGCTGCGGCAGGCTGTCCGCCATTCATCCGATAATCCGCGCACCCTTCCAGAGGCGGCGCGGAGCCAATAACGATCATTTCTTGCAGGCTCTGATTCCTAATTGCCTGATCGTATCATGTCCGCCGTCCCACCCATCGCTCTTTTCCACCAGTGGCTGCTCGCCGCCGCTCCTGAGACGCCGCTCGCCTGTTCCATCGTCTTGCACGGCACCCCGCCGCCACTCAGTCCGCGACTTTGCGCCGGCATCGCCACCTATTTGAATGAATACGACGAGGCCGGCGACGGTCGCTGGCTGGCGCTCCAACCCGATTTGGTGCCCCTGATAGCAGATGATCCACGCCGCCGCCACTTACTCGGGTTAGATAAGGAAACCGACCTGCATCAGCCCAGCCAGCCCTTTGGTATTCAACGGGTACTGGCGGCCCTGGCGGCCCGCGGGCATGTCGTGCTGGACTCGCCGCTGGCCTCGGCCGCTACCCGCGGGCTCAAAAACGTCTTCCACGTCGGCATCGGACTGCCTCCCGACAGCCTCGCAGATTGCCACATCATTCTTAACCCAGGGTTGTTTCAAATCACCTGCCTGCCCCAGATCATCGGTGATGTTTTCCTCGAGTGGCTCAACGCGCCAGACCGTAAAATGCAACCGTTACATGGATTGTAAGGATAATATTGATAAAAATCCACGGGCGGACTTGCTTTTTCGGCAGGCGTTTTTATGGTGCGCGCGTGGACGCGCTGGCCCTCACCATTTTTATCTCTGCCTGTCTGGGTGGGATTTTTATTATATGCTTTGCGGCAGAGGTTCGCCGCCGCCGCCGTTCCAGCCCAGAGCGTGATTCACTCTTGCCGCTGGACCTCGCCGCAACCCACCCGCCGACCGTAGCCAACAGCTCCGAATTTCCCAAGCCCCTCTGACCCAATCGCCTCCTTCGCCTAGCCCTTTTCCATGACTACAACGACTATTACTTACGACGACGCGTCCGTCCGGCGCTTCATGATCGCCTCGATTTGTTGGGCCATTATCGGCATGACCCTTGGGGTGATGATTGGCAGCCAGCTCTCGTGGTGGCAAATGAACGGGCATATCCTGGAAGTGCTGACCAAGCCACTGCATGACTGGCTGACCACCAAATTTGGCTGGGACTGGTGGCCGTTTATCCAGACCGACGGGATTTCCTTTTTGACGTTTGGGCGGCTGCGGCCGCTGCACACCAACGCG
>WBXE01000047.1 GCA_008932955.1 Verrucomicrobiota bacterium | reverse complement strand
TGTCTTGGGTCTTTCCATCAGTGGTTTCTCTATCCGCGACTTCCTTAACTTGACGCGCAGGGCATTGCCGCGCAACACTCAGCGCGCAGTGTGCAGCTGCTATTGTGTTATGACCCCGAATTCCACAACCAGCCTCTCCTCAAAGCTTTTTGCCGTCGCCAAACAACTCATTCCCGGCGGCGTCAACTCGCCGGTGCGGGCTTTTCGCAACGTCGGCGGTGAGCCCTTTTTTATTCGCCGGGCCAAGGGTTGCCGGATCGAAGACATCGACGGCAAGACCTATATCGACTACATCGGCTCGTGGGGGCCCAACATTCTCGGCCATGCGCCCGCCGCCGTCATCAACGTGATTCACGAGGTGGCCAAGGACGGGATTTCTTTCGGCATCCCCAATCCGTTCGAGGTGGAAATGGCCCGCACCATCTGCGATTGGGTGCCCTCAGTCCAAAAAGTGCGCATGTGCAACTCCGGCACCGAGGCCACCATGTCCGCCATCCGCCTCGCCCGCGGGTTCACTAAACGCGACAAGATCGTCAAATTCGACGGCTGCTACCACGGCCACAGCGATTCATTGTTAGTGGCGGCCGGTTCCGGCGCGCTGACCCATGGCGAACCGGATTCAGCGGGCGTGCCGAAGGATTTTGCCAAGCACACGCTGGTACTGCCCTACAACGACCCCGCCGCGCTGGAAGCGGTGTTTGCTGCCTGTGGCGAGCAGATTGCGGCCATCATCGTCGAGAGCTACCCCGCCAATGCCGGCCTGATATTTCCACAGCCCGGCTTCCTCGAGCGTTTGTCCTCCATCACCAAACAATACGGCGCCTTGCTCATCTTCGACGAGGTGATGACCGGCTTCCGCCTTGGCAAGGCCGGCGTGCAGGGCCTCGAAAATCTAACACCAGACCTGTCGTGCTTCGGCAAGGTCATCGGCGGCGGCCTGCCCGTCGGCGCCTTTGGTGGGCGTGCCGACGTGATGGACTATCTCGCGCCCATCGGCCCGGTCTATCAGGCGGGCACGCTCTCCGGCAACCCACTGGCGATGGCCGCCGGCCTGGCCCAATTGCGGGCGCTGGCCGGCCACGGCGCGCTGGCATCAGGCGGCGGGTCGGCCCACAACGGTTTCACCCGACTCGACCAGCTGGGCCTGCATTTTGAGACCGGCCTGCGCGCGTTGCTGGCGGCCAAGGGCGTGCCACACCGTGTCAACCGCGTCGGCTCGATGTTCTGCCTGTTCTTTGCGGACCGCGACATCATCAACGTCAGCGACGTAATGCAACAAGACCTCGACCTGTTCAAAAAATTCTTCTGGGGCTGTCTTGAGAAAGGCGTGTACATTGCGCCGAGCCCTTACGAAACGGGTTTTCTGTCCCTCGCGCACAGCGAGGCGGATCTGGACGACACGCTCACGGTGTTTGAAGAGGTGCTGGCGGGGATCTAACGCTGCGCAGCGGAGCACAGGCGTCATCGCCTGCTAGGGAAAACCTGCTGAGCAACTGGCCTCCGGCACGTTAGGGAGCGACGACGTTACTGTCGTCGTGCGGAAGGACCGCCCATGAAGAGAGCCTTGAGCACTCATGCATGGGCCGCGCTTGCGCAACCACCACAAAATGTGGTGGCTCCTCATCGCGCAGCACGCGGGGATCTGGTGCTACAGAGGCGAATAGAACCTGTAGATGGACGCAGACCGCCGCAATGCCACTAGCCGGGCGCTTACTTTTCGCCGCAGCAGCCAGCGCCGGTGAAGCGGGCCGTCACCACATCCCAGTTGACCACCTGCCAAAACGCGGCAATGTAATCGGGGCGGCGGTTTTGATAGTTCAGGTAATACGCGTGTTCCCAGACGTCGAGTCCGAGGAGCGGGCGGCAGTCACCGGCGAAGCCGCCAAAGTCCGGGCCCATGATCGGATTATCTTGGTTGGCCGTCGAGCACACCGAGAGTTTGCCCTCAGTGGAGCACAACCAAGCCCAGCCGGAGCCGAAGCGGCCGGCCGCAGCCTTGCCAAAGGCCTCCTTCATGGCATCGAACGAGCCGAAGGCTGCGTCGATAGCCGCGGCGAACTCGCCGCTAGGGGCCTTGGCACCACCGGGGGCGATCATTTTCCAAAACAGCGAGTGATTGACGTGTCCGCCACCGTGGTTGCGGACCACGCCACGGATATCATCGGGCACCGCCTTGAGATCGGCGATCAATTCACCGGGGCATTTTTCTTCAAGCTCCGGCTTGCCGGCGATGGCGGCGTTGACGTTGGTGACGTAGGCCGCGTGGTGCTTGGTGAGATGGATTTCCATCGTGCGGGCGTCGATGTAGGGCTCCAGCGCGTCGTATGCGTAACCGAGTTCGGGAAGGGTGTAGGCCATGGTAGTTGGGGGGGGTAATGGTAATTGCGGCTCAGGAATGGTGCAACGGCTCCCTCCAGAGGCAAGGCGCGACAATACCAGCCGATCTTATTCGCGCAAGCTGCAATCCGGCAATTTATTGCTTGCCGGATAGAAAAAATTCCCTTCTCTTCCCTTCAGATACCTGTCAACCCATTGCCACCGTGCTAGAACTTCAAGACGTTTGCTTCACTATCCGCAAAGACGGCGCCGAGGTCAACCTCGTCGATCATATCTCCCTCAAGGTGCCAAAGGGGCATTTCATGGCCATCGTCGGCCCCTCCGGCTGCGGCAAAACCACCTTGCTCAAGACCATCGCCGGGCTCAATCCGGAATCGTCGGGCAATTTGTTCTGGGATGGCCGCAACCTCTCCGAAGGCGCCGATTTCACCCCCTCAGAAATCGGTTATGTGCCGCAATTCTCCATCGCCTACGACCCACTCACCGTCGATGAGTCGGTGGAGGCCGCCACCCGCCTGCGGGTCCGCTGCCGCAACACCGCCGAGCTCGACCAACGCATCGACCGGGTGCTAGAGGAAGCGGGTCTGGCGGGCATCAGCGACCGTGTGGTCAAGGTCCTCTCCGGTGGCCAAAAGCGTCGGCTGGGGCTGGCCATGGAGTTGGTTTCCGACCCGAAAATCTTGCTCTGCGACGAGGTCACCTCGGGCTTGGACCCGCGCTCGGAGCGGGAGATCGTGCGCCTGCTGCACGATTTATCGCGCAAGGACGGGCGCATTGTGTTGTCGGTGACCCACTCGCTGGCGCATTTGGAGTTATATGATTCGATCTTGGTGTTGCACGAAGGCTGTCTGGCGTTTCACGGCCCCCCGGAGAAGCTGACCCACTATTTTTCGGTAAAAGACAGCGAAGAGGTCTATCCGCGGCTGGCAACCCAAACCGCCGAGCGTTGGCAGAGCTCCTGGCAAAAACACGGGGAGTCTTACTTTCACATGTTGGAGCGCAACCGCCAAGTACTCATCGCCAGCGGCAGCCTGCACCTCCCCGCCGATCCCGCCTCCACCCGCAGCACCCCCGCCCCCGCAGCTGCCACCGACACCGCCACCGACACCGACACCGCCACCGCCACCGACACCGACACCGACACCGACACCGACACCGACACCGCCACCGACAGTGCCGATGCCGCGCGTCCGGCCACCACCCGCCAAGCACCCGAGGCGCTGCCGATGCCGGGGTTTTTCAGTCAGTTCGCCACCCTGCTATCGCGGCGTTGGCGGATCTTTTTCCGCGACCGCGGCCAGGTGTTTTTGCAACTGGCGATCCTCCTCTGTTTCCCGATTCTCGTCACCCTCTTTAGCGACAAGGCCTCCGGCACCATCCGCCGCTTCTCCGACAGCCACCAATCCGACATCGCGGCGGAAATCCAGGAGCAGCAGAACGTGCGTGCCGACCAAGCCAAAGTCGGCTCCGCAGTGTCGGGCATCATCATGTTCCAAGTGGTGCTGCTGGCACTGATGGGCTCCAACAATTCCGCCCGCGAAATCGCCGGCGAACGCCCAATCTACGAAAAGGAAAAATTTGGCGGGCTGCGCCCCTCGGCCTATCTGGCCTCCAAAGTGGCGTTTCTGGCCTGTCTGGTCATCGCTCAATCGCTGTGGATGGCATTTTTCGTCAACTTCTTCGGCCAGTTCCGCGGCGAATTCTTCCAACACGCGGGATTTTTGTTGTTAGTCAACGCCGCAATGACGGCCATCTGCCTGGCCATTTCGGCGATGATGCGCACCGCCGAACAGGCGTCTCTGCTCTCGATCTATCTGGTTGGCTTCCAGCTCCCGCTCTCCGGCGCGGTGCTCGCCCTGCCCGAAAACATCGAGGTGTTCACCCGCCCCTTCATCTCCGCCTATTGGGCCTGGTCCGGCTCCGTCGAGTCACTCCAAACCCAGGTCCACGATGCCGTCAAGTCCGTCATCGACACCTCCCTGTCGCTCCAACCGTCCTGCTTATACACGCTGTTTGCCCACATCGGCGTGGCCCTCATCGTCGCCTGGGTGGGTGCCCGCCGCCCGCAATGGGACTGACCCGGATTTAAGCCTCGATTTTTCCGCTGGCGTTGCTAATTTTCTGTTGTTCACCACCCATTCTTTTGTCCCCTCCGCACCATGGCTCGTCGCGCTAGTTCCAGTTTGCATCCAGGTATCCTCATCGGCATTGCCGCAGCAGTGGTGGTGGCCGTCGTCGCGGGTCCATCGTTGTTCAAGCATAAAAAAACCTCTTTCGGTGATGTGGGCACCCTCAACATTGAGGATTTCCTCGAAAACGGCAACAGCCTGCGCGGCAACGAATACTCCGTCGAAGGAAAAATCGATGAAAAACTCCGCTGGACCCCAGACCGCGGACAAATCATCAGCTTGCGCGTCTCCTCCAAGGGCGGCGATGAATTGCTCGGCATCGAAATCCCCCCCAATTTCAACAACCTCAACGTCGAACGCGAACAACGCTATTCCATGCGCGTCAAGGTCCGCCAAGGCGGCATCCCGGTGGCCACCGCCGTCAACCGCCTCTAATAACTACCGCCCACCCGCCTCGACAACCTAGCCCACCCGCTTCGACAACCTAGCCCACCCGCTTCGACAACCTAGCCCACCCGCCTCCCATGTCCCCGCATCTCTGCCTTTTTTTGTTAGCCTCCGGCATGGTTTACGGCCAGGTGTACACGCCGCCGGCGGGCCAGCCCGCAGCGCAACCCGGGGCCCCTCAAGACACTGCCGTGCGGCCCCAAGCCAAGCCGGCAGCTGGCCCGCTTGGCCAGGAGATTCCCATGCTCGACCCCTCGGCGGAAACCATTACCGTCGGCGGCGTGAATATTCCCTTAGGCGATAATCGGCTGCTCAAGGCACGCTTTGAAAAGTACTTGAGCCAGCCGCCGGAGAGCGATGCGGCGACCTTGGAATACCGCAAAACCATTGCCGAGGTGTTAGCGACGGTGTCGCCATTCCACAAGCCCTCACCCAACCTTTACAGCGCGTTCAATCTATTGCCCCGGGCCGCTGCCTATCCGGGAGATGCCAACATCTGCTCCACCCTCGCCGAGGCCGTGTACATGGCCATGCTCTCCAAACAAGACGTCAACGGCCTGCGCAAACTCAACGATTCCATCGAACAGGAAAAAAAGACCATCGAAGCCAAGGCCGACTGGGATGCACGCCATGAAAAACCTGCCGGCGTGGCCTCCGCCACCCCCCTGGCCGGCGGCAAAAACGGCGGTAAACCGGCCGCCGCCACCGATAACCCGGGTGCCGGCACCCAGTCGCTCAAATACGCCGACACCCTGCGCCGCATCGTCGAAATCGAGGCGCTGAAAAAGGCCAACATCGTGCGCACCGAAGCCCAGACGATCACCACCAAGGCGCAATATCAGGTGAACATGGTGCAATGGTTCATGCAGCGGCGCTTCGAACATGTGATCATGGCCGCCCGCTTTTACAACCAGGTGTGGAAAGACGGCGATACCACCCTGCGCATCGACAAGGGCTCGGATGTGGCCAAGTTGTTCACCCAATCGATGGGCGTGAGTCCCACCGTGTCGTCGCTGGACGCCCTATCTAACGAAGCAGTGCACGAAGCCGACAAATACATCGAGGCCTTCAACCTCATGCTCACCCGCGGCGAGCTTCACTCCGCCTCGCAGCGCCTGATGGAAGCCTTCGCCATCGGTGAGTACCTCGGGCCGGTCGCCACCCTGCCGTTAGAGAAAAAACTCAAAGTACTCGCCTACACTCGGGATTCCTACGAGATCTACGGCGCCCTGCAAGCCCATGACTTCACCAAGGCCAAGGAGCTGTCCACCAAACTCAAAACCACCGCCAAGGATTTTCCCTCCTCCAAAATGGACGGCGCCATCTCCGGCTACTCGCTCGCCTCCGACCTCGCCATCGAGGAGGCCAAAGCCCACCTGCTGGCCCACGAAAACAACAAGGCCGCCGAGAAAATCCGCGCCGCCACCGAAATCTGGCCCACCAATCCCAAACTCGATGAATTCCGCAAACTCATCACCGATGCCGCCCCCATGCTCACCGCACGCAACGACTTCGACCGCTTGCTGAGCGAACGCAACTTCCGCGAAATTTTCAAACGCCAATACGAATTCGCACCGGTCATCCAAGGCGATGCCAAACGCGAGGACGCCTTTAAGCAAATTATCACCAATCTAACCAAGATTGAGGCGGCCCTCGGCAAGGCCGCCGAGTTTGGCAAGGTCGGCCAAAACTACTCCGCCTGGGAGCAACTTGCCCAATTGCGCGCGGAATTTCCCGATGACCCGAAACTCGGCCGCGAAATCGAATTGCTCGCGCCTAAGGTGGCCGATTTCACCAAGGCGCTCGACCGCGCCCACCAGTTTGAGAGCCGCACCCCCAAGCAAACCGGCACCGCGCTGGCTTGGTATCTGAAAGCCCGCGGCATCTATCCGCGCAGCGAAATGGCCGAGGCCGGCATCAAGCACTTGCTCGACGACATCATCACCGACGACTCCCCCGCCGCCAGCGAAACCGTTGGCAGCGCCGGCAACCCGTTTGACGAGCCCAAGCACGCCGACCATTGAGCGAAAGTGTTGATATCGTCCTGGCCTTGGAGCGCTCCGAGGACGAAGCCGCGCGACGTGGAGCGGCGGCGGCCAAGCTGGGCGTGGCGGTCTCGTGCATCGGCGAGACGCGCTTGCGCAAACATTCCATCGACGCGCGCCAGAGCAGCGTTAAGGTGCAACTGCGGCTCGACGTCTCGCTAGACGGCCCACTGCCAGAGGAGGTCGCGCCCATCTGGGAGGCACCGCTACTGCCGGCCCATCCGCGCCGTGTGCTCATCGTGGGCTGCGGGCCGGCAGGGATGTTTGCGGCATTGCGCTGTTTGGAACTGGGCCTCCAACCCATCGTGTTAGAACGCGGCAAGGACGTCAGCGCCCGCCGCTTCGATCTGGCGCCCTTGCTGCGCGAAGGGCGCGTCATCGAGGAAAGCAACTATTGTTTCGGCGAAGGCGGCGCTGGCACCTTTTCCGATGGCAAACTCTACACCCGCGCCACCAAACGCGGACCCGTCGCCAAGGTGTACGAAATCCTCGCCGCCCACGGTGCCCCCGCCCGCATCCTCACCGATGCCCACCCGCACATCGGCTCCAACCTGCTGCCCAACGTCGTCAAGGCCATCCGCAACTCCATCATCGCGGCCGGCGGCGAGGTCCACTTCCAGACCAAGGTCGTCGATTTGCTGCTCAGCGATGGACAACTCCGCGGCGTGCGCAGCTCTGCCGATGAAGAAATTTTAGCCGACGCGGTGATCCTCGCCACCGGCCACTCGGCGCGCGATATCTATCAGCTGCTGGCGGATCGGTCGATTTTGCTGGAGCCGAAACCGTTTGCCGTCGGTTGCCGCATCGAGCATCCGCAGGCATTCATCGACCGAACCCAGTACCACCTGGGCAGCGCTGTGCCGCGGCCGCGTCTGCTGCCTGCCGCTCGCTACCGGCTGGCCACCAAAATCCGCGACCGCGGGGTGCATTCCTTCTGCATGTGTCCCGGTGGCTGGATCGTGCCCGCAGCCACCGCCAATGATGAGGTAGTAGTCAACGGCATGAGCCTGTCGCGGCGCGATTCACCCTTCGCCAATTCCGGCCTCATCACCACCGTCGAACCCGCCGATTTGACCGGGTTTTTTCAACAGCACGGCGTGTTGGGCGGCATGGCATTTCAAAAAATGTTGGAGTGCGCGGCCAAATCTGCCGGCGGTGGCGGCCAAAGCGCCCCGGCCCAGCGGGTCGGCGATTTCCTCAGCGGCAAACTCTCCGCCAGCCTGCCGGACACCAGCTATTTCCCCGGTATCCGCTCCGCCCCGCTGCACGAGTTGCTGCCGCCCTGGATCACCGAGCGGATGCGCGAGGGACTGCGCCTGTTCGGCCGGCAAATGCCCGGCTACATCGCTGACCCGGCATTATTGCTGGGATTTGAAACCCGCACCAGCTCGCCCGTGCGCATCCCGCGCCGCGACGATACCCTCGAGCACCCGCAACTGCGCGGACTCTTTCCCTGTGGCGAGGGCGCCGGTTACGCCGGCGGCATCGTCAGCGCCGCGCTCGACGGCATGCGCAGCGCCGAGGCTGCCGCAGGCTCAGCGGCTGCCTGAGCCGCACACGGGCGAGTGCCATGGGCTAGGGCGCGGAGCGGCGAAGAGGATTTGGCGGTGAGAAAATTGGGAGTGCCTAGCTGGCCACGCTTGCGTGCGAGGTGACCGCATGATAATGCTCACTGCGCTGCCGTTGACCAACGGTAAAGGAGGTCAGCGATAGCACTGAACGCTTCGTTACCGCAACTGAGCTCCTCCTCACCTCTCTTCGGACACGCCATGATTAACCTCCCTCCAGCACAGTTGCGCATCGTGCAGCGGCTGCTAACAGCTAAGGTTCCGGAATGCGAAGTCAGCGTCTTTGGCTCGCGCGTGACCACCCATGCCAAACCTGACTCCGACCTGGACATCGTCCTGCGCGGACCCACCAGGCTGACTCCTGCTCAGCTAGTCGATTTGCGCGCAGCCTTCGTCGCGCAGCCCCAATTGCCCATTCATGTTGACGTCGTCGACTGGCGAGCTATCTCGGAAAATTTCCGCCATATTATCGCAGCAAAATTTGAGGTGATACAGAATCCGGTTCTCGCGGACGAAGCGTCCGAGCAACTGGTGCAGGCCATCAAAGCAAACCTGAGAGAGCAGGGTTGTCTAGGATAAATCCAGCACAGGGACGCCTGCAGCGGCGCTCTGTGAGCGTCGATGCGCAAGAGATGCGCTAGGCTCATTGGCTAGACGGCGGTCACAGACCGCCGCCACAACTCACCTCATGCTCAGCAACTTCTCCCGCAGGGCATGCTCAGCAACTTCTCCCGCAGGGGCAAAGGTCGTCACAGACCGCCTCCACCATGCCGTCAGCCAACTTCGGATTGCGCGTTTAGCCCACATCCTCGCTCCCTGCCAGCCGCGGGATGGCCGCTAGACCCGGGTTCTACCAAGTGGGACCGGTCCCAGCGAGGATTTCCACCCGCGTGCCGACCTTGGCCGCGGCGTATAATTTTTCCGCAAAATCGACGGGCAGGCGGATGCAACCATGGGATGCGGTGCAGCCTGGGTGAGGGATTACGCCACCATGCATCCCCACGCCTGCGGAGGTCAGACGCATCCAATGCGGCATCGGCGCAGGGACGTACTGCTCCCCCGGGAGCACCCGGGTGGCGGGTGTGGCATCGGCGTTGGTCACCTCACCCGCCCCATCCTCCAACCATCCAAAGCTGCCGGAATACTTCAAATCCAATTTCTCGGTGATGCGGAAATGACCCGCTGCCGTCGCGTGGCCTGGCTTACCGGTGCATATATATGACCAACCAATGGGCCGACCACCGCGCGTGTAGCTGGCAGTTTGGGCGGCGAGGTCTAGCGTCACCGCCAATTCGCCGGGCCCACCATCGTCGTCCCACTCGTACAAAATCCGCGATGCCTGGGGCGGCAGCCCGCGTGGGACCGAAGCACACGAAGACAGCCCGAAGAGCAAGCCGGCCCCCACGAGGCACTGCAAACTGGATGGTATCCAACAGCGTGACATAAGCATTTTAACCGAACGCAAACAAGCGCTGCAAATCCGTCTTTGTCAAGGACGCGGAGCGTGACGGTTCCGGCTTGACTGCGGGGGGCGCGGCTGCCAGCCTTCGCGCCTTGCGGGGCTTCTGGTGAGCCACTGCAGCCCTCCCCATCACCCCCTTCCACCGTGGACATCAAAGACATCCGCAATATCGTCGAACTCATGAATGAGCATGGGCTAACGCTCCTGGACCTCAGTCACAAGGACTTTCACCTGAAACTCAAGAAGGGATCCGATCTGGACAACCTGCGTGAATTGCTCGCCTGCCTGCCGGCGGGTGGCGCCGCGCCAGCGCTAGCAACCGGCACCCCCATTCTTGCAGCCGCAGCGCCAGTCGCCGTGCTGAGTGTCCCGGCCGAGCCTGTCGGCACCGAGATCACCTCGCCGATGGTCGGCACGTTTTACAGCAAGAACTCACCGGATGCACCACCGCTGGTCAACGTCGGCGACGCCATCGCAGTGGGCCAGACCCTCTGCATCATTGAAGCGATGAAGGTGATGAACGAAATCAAGGCCGAGTGTTCCGGCATTATCAGCGCAGTGGTGGCCGAAGACGGTTCGCCAGTACAATACGGCGACGTGCTCTTCCGCGTCAAATAGTCGCGGTATTCGCCCTTGCAACCTACCACCCCATCCCACCCCAGCATGTTCAAACGCGTCCTGGTCGCCAATCGTGGCGAAATCGCCCTGCGCATCGTGCGTGCCTGCCGAGAACTCGGCATCGAATCCATCGCGGTGTATTCCGAGGCCGACGTGGATTCCATGCACGTGCAACTCGCCGATGAGGCGGTGTGCATCGGGCCGGGCCCGAGCAAAAAAAGCTATCTGATGGCTGACCGGATCATCGCCGCCGCGGAAATCACCGGTGCCGAAGCGATTCATCCCGGCTATGGATTTCTATCGGAAAATGCCCGCTTTGCGCAAATTTGCACCGCGTCGGGCTTCACCTTCATCGGCCCCTCCGCCGAGATCATCTCGATGATGGGCGACAAGGCCACGGCCCGCGCCACCGCGCTGGCCAACGGCGTGCCAGTGACCCCCGGCTCCGAGATCATGCGCGATCCGGACGCCGCCCTCGCCACCGCCAAACAAATCGGTTTTCCGGTCATGATCAAGGCCACAGCCGGCGGTGGTGGCCGCGGCATGCGGCCATGTTTCCACGAGGCGGATTTCATCAACTTGTTTTATGCCGCGTCCAACGAGGCCTTGGTGGCCTTTGGCAATGGCGAGTGCTATCTGGAAAAGCTCGTCATCAATCCGCACCATGTTGAGTTTCAGGTATTCGGCGATTCGCATGGCAACTTCGTCCATCTGTGGGAGCGCGATTGCTCGATGCAGCGGCGCAACCAAAAAATCATCGAGGAATGCCCGTCGCCGCTGCTCACGCCCGAGTTGCGCGCCCGCATGGGCGACGCTTCGGTGCAACTCATCCGCGCCATCAACTATCAGAATGCCGGCACCATCGAGTATCTCGTCGATGCCGCTGCGGAAAATTTCTATTTCATGGAGATGAACACGCGCATCCAGGTGGAGCATCCGATCACCGAGGAAGTCATGGGCTGCGAACTCATCAAGGAGCAAATCAGCGTCGCTGCCGGCCAAGCGCTGTCCCACCATGTTTACAAGTCATCCCCGCGCGGCCACTCCATCGAGTGCCGCATCAATGCCGAAGACCCATATAACAATTTTGCGCCCAGCCCCGGCACCATCGACTTGTGGTATGCTCCCGGCGGCAAGGGCGTGCGCGTCGATACCCATGTGTACTCGGGCTACACCGTCCCGTCGCACTACGACTCGCTCATCGCCAAGCTCATTGTCACCGGATCGACGCGTGAGATTGCCGTAGCGCGGATGAAACGCGCCCTTGGCGAGTTCATGATTCGCGGCATCAAAACCACCATCCCGTTCCAGCAGGAAATCCTCGCCCACCCGGATTTTGCCGCCGGCACCTATGATATCGGCTGGGTAGCCCGCTTCATCGAAGAGCGCAAGATCTAGCAAGGCTGCGCCGCAGACCCAAGATGCAACACTTGAAGACGCAAGACGCAAGAGTTGTCAGCAAGAGGACCCGGTGGGCGGGTGTCGAATCGGCAGTAACTTGGGCTAAGGAGCCACCACATTCGTGTGGTGGTAGCCGAAGATCGGCCCATGGGCACCTGCCGATGGCTCTGCTTCATGGCCGGTCCTTCCACACGACGACAATAAAGTCGTCGCTCCATAACGGGCCGCATCCGGGCAAGTTGCTCTGAAGGAATATGCCCGGCGCCATACCTGCTCCCATGCTTTTCTTCTCTTGTGTCTTGTGTCTCTTCCCTGATAACCAATAACCAACAACCCATGTTCGCCGCCCGCCTCTACTGCATTCTGGATCTTGGCTACGTTAACAAAGCCGACGCGGAACCGGTGGTGGCAGCGTTGCTGGCCGGTGGGGCTGACTTGCTGCAACTCCGCGCAAAAAACCATGACCTAACCGTGATAGAAGGGGTCGCCAGACGCGTGTTGCCGCTGTGCCGGGCGGCCGGCATTCCCTTCATCCTCAATGACCACCCCGCGCTGGCTGCAGATCTCGACGCGGATGGCGTCCACCTCGGCCAAGACGATGGCAGTCTGGCCGCAGCGCGCGAACTAACCGGCAAGGGGATGCTTATCGGCCGCTCGACCCATTCGCTGGAGCAAGCCCGCGCCGCCTTGGCGGAAGGGTTTGACTATATCGGCTTTGGCCCGCTTTTCCCAACACCGACCAAGGCCGGGCGGCCGGCCATCGGCCTCAGCGACATTGCGGCGATGGAGCGCGACGTCGGCACGCACATCCCGGCGTTTTGCATCGGTGGCATTCATCCCGGCAATCTTCCGCAGGTGCAAGCCGCCGGCGCCCGCCGCATCGTGATGGTTTCCTCACTATTGCAAGCCGCGGATATCCAGGCCGCCACCCGCAACGTGGCCGACAAGCTCATGGAATCCGCTGCTGCTGCCCAGGACTGCGGTGGCTCGCCACCGCCTAGCTAGCCAGCTTGCTGGCGCGTGTCCGCCTAGGACTGCGGTGGCTCGCCACCGCCCTAGTTAGCCAGCTTGCTGGCGTGTGTGCATCACAGCGGAAACTCATGCACGGCTCCGCGCCACGGCGGGCAAG
>WBXE01000046.1 GCA_008932955.1 Verrucomicrobiota bacterium | reverse complement strand
GTGGGGGGGGGGGTGGGGGGGGGGGGGGGGGGGGGGGGGGGGGGGGGGGGGGGGGGGGGGCGCGGGCGGCGGGCATGAATTTCTATCGCCTTGTAGCGCGGTGTCTATGATCGGCGATGTTGACGAGTCTCCATTGAACCCGCGTTCGCGCAGGCGGCATGTCATGCTCAGTGGCGCGCATAGAGGCGCCGCTACAATCCATTCCAGAAGCCTTGCGAGCGCGGGAAACGACGCGGTCCCGACGGCCGCAGCCACAGGGGGGCTGCGCGCCGCGCCCGACAGATGGGCGGCGCGGGGCAGCCTTACTTCTTGGGGATTTTGAGTTTCTGACCGATGCGTAGGCTGTCGTTCTTTAGATCATTGGCCGCCAAAATTGCCTCTGCAGTGGTGTGGTAACGATGTGCTATCTTTTCCACAACGTCGCCTTGGACCACGGTATAGATCGTGAATTTTTTTGGATTTGCCACGACGTGGTCGGCGGCGGGGCGGGCATCAGTCGGCACCACTACGATGGCGGAAGGCGATTTTTCGTTAGGCACGGGTGCATCCGGTGCCGCCTCGGTTGCAGCGGGGGGAGGTGGCGGTGCGGGATGCTCGATAGCGGCGGGTTCTTCGGTTGGCGGGAGCACTGGCGGACTGGTGGCTGCCACCTGAGTGGGCGGAGTGGGTTGAGTTCCGACTGCTTGGAGCCAGACGAGCTGATGCAAAGCCTGGCCGGAAGCATCGACAAACACCTGCATGCTCTTGCGGACGAAGCCGGCACGCAGCAGGCGCAATTCCGTGTCGAAGACGTCCTTATCGCCCAGGCCCCAGAAAACAGCGGCTTCGACGTATTGCTCAACGGGCAAAGGTTTGCGCACGGCGCGATACTCGCACAGGCCAGCATTGTTGCGGCCTTCGACGTGGGCGAAGTATTGACCTGCGGCGAGCTGCTCTTGAAAAAACTGCAACTCCGCGCGAGTCATCCATTGGGTATATTCCTCCTCCGACCAAACCGTAGAAGCTGGCAGACAATAGTTAGCGACCGGCCCCGCCGCAGCGGTGGGTGCGCTTGCCGCTGCACCGGATGAGTGCTTGGAGCAAGAGCTGGCTAGACAGGCGAAGGTGAACAGAATGAGCGGAGATATAGGTTTCATGGGTGGGTTTGAACGTGGGATGACTGGCAACACATTAGAAATTGATAGGTATGTACTACGCAACAAGTTGGATGGTATTACACCCAATGTTTCACAGGCAGGACTCGGCGGCCCGGGCAATGCGCAACAACATTGCCTCCCCGAGATGCGGCCCGAGGATCTGCAAACCGACGGGTAGGGCCGCAGCCCCATCAAATGCAGTGACGCCGCAGGGAACCGAGATGGCACAAATACCGGCAAGATTGGGTGCCAGCGTGAAAATATCCGATAGATACTCATCGAGCGGATTGATGGCCGAGCCGCCGAGTTTGCGCGCCGGGGAGGGTGCCACCGGTGAGAGGATAGCATCGACACGAGTGAAGGCGGCTTCGAAATCACGGCGGATCAGGGTCCGAACTTTCTGGGCGCGACTGTAGTAGGCGTCGTAGTAGCCGGACGACAAGACATAGGTGCCGAGGAGGATGCGGCGTTTGACTTCGGGGCCGAAGCCGTCCTCGCGGGAGCGTTGATAGAGGTCGGGGATATCCGCCGGGTTGGCGGCGCGGTGGCCGTAGCGGATGCCGTCGAAGCGCGAGAGATTCGAAGAAGCTTCAGCAGTGGCGAGGACATAATAAGTGGCCACTGCGTACTCGGTGTGCGGCAGTGAGATATCCACCACCTCAGCGCCTTGGGCGGCGAGCGCTTGAACGGCGGCTTCGACCTGACGGCGCACGCCCGGCGCAATTCCCTCGCCGAAGTATTCCCTGGGCAAACCAAGCCTGAGGCCTTTGACGCCATCATTAAGCCCGCTAAGGTAGTCCGGCACTGCTGCCTCCAGGCAGGTGGAATCCAAGGGATCGGGCCCGGCGATGACTTGTAGGATGCGTGCTGCGTCTTCCACGCTGCGGGTGAGCGGGCCGACTTGATCCAGCGACGAGGCGAAGGCGACCAAGCCATAGCGCGAAACACGGCCGTAGGACGGCTTCAAGCCGACCACGCCGCAATGGGAGGCGGGCTGGCGGATAGAGCCGCCGGTGTCCGAGCCGAGGGCGGCGACGGCGGTCAGATCGGCGACGGCGGCGGCAGACCCGCCGGACGAGCCGCCGGGAATCCGCTCGAAGTCGTGGGGGTTGCGGGTCGTCTGCAAGGCGGAGTTTTCGCTCGAGGACCCCATGGCGAATTCGTCGAGATTCATGCGGCCAAATGGGATGGCACCCGCCTCGCGCAGCTTGCGAATGACGGTGGCATCATAGGGCGAGCGGTAATTTTCTGCTAGAAATCGCGACCCGCAGGTGCAGGGCTGGCCGAGGACGTTGATGTTGTCCTTGATGGCGAGCGGGATGCCGCCAAGAGGTAGCGTCAGGTCGGCATGTGCCGCCTCGGCCCTGGCGGATTCGAGATTATGGGAAAGATAGGCGCCGGTGCGGCCGTCGCGGCCGGCGATGGCTGCGGCGAGCTGCTCAAGGATGGCAACGGGAGTGGTTTGGCCAGCGAGAAGTTGCTGGCGGAGGGAGCTGATGGTCATCGGGGGAAAATATTAGATTAGATCAAGCGTCGGCGACCACCTTGGGCACGCGGAATTGGCCTTGGAACTGATCCGGAGCATTTTGCAGCACGGCGGATAGAGGCAAGCTGGTGTGCGGCTCATCGGGACGCATCCGGCCGAACACCGGTGCCGCGTGGGCGCTCGCTTCGATGTCGTCCACGTCGAGTTTGGTGAGCGTCTCGACGTGGCCGAGGATGGCATCGAGCTGCGGCTGGAACGTAGCGACTTCCGCGTCGCTGAGCTCTAGGCGAGCGAGGTTGGCGACGTAGCGCACGTCGATATGAGGTTGTGGCATGCGTGGAGCATCGGCCGAGCTGCGGGGTTTTCCAAGTGCGAAATTGGCAGGCCGGAAATCGCACACCCTAGCCAATTTCTCTGTCGCTTAATCGACGACAGCCAGGTCGTGGATTTTTGGCTTACTGCGGATGACGGCAAAGCGCCCCGGCCCCTGCCGGCATGCGCGTCAAGTTAAGGTAAATTGAGTTAAAAGACCGTCGCGTCGCAGTGAATAGTGGCAAAGAAACCACTGATTTACTGATTTCCACTGAACACACTGATAAAATTGATGAATATTTGAGTGATTTCAGTGGAAATCAGTAAATCAGTGGTAAAAACCCGCAGCGAACCATCTCGAGAATCCCTTAGCTTGGCGCGCATGTCTGGTCGAGCGGCTAGATCCGCAGCGCGTCCATCATGTAGCGGGACGGGCGGAAATTCTCGATGAGAGTCTCCAGCTGGTCACCGCGGCGCATGCGCACTTGGCGCAAGTTGAAATTCGGCGTCTTGTGGGGCGCGAACAGGATATCGTCGTGGGTCGAGTTGGCGTGTTTTTTAAACATGGCTGGCATGATGTCGCCGCCGAGATGGTCGTCGCGGCCGGTCGCCAGGTGACAGGTTCCTAGGACTTTTTCATCCTGGATGTCGGCGTAGGATACGGGCAGCACCTGGGTGCCGAAGCCGAGTTCGCCTAGGGTACCGGTCATCGGGTCATCGTGCAGGCGGGCGTTGTGGGCATAGATGGTGGCCTGGTTGCCGGCGATCAGGCTGGAGCGATAGATGCAGCGGTCCTTGACGTCGAGCACGCCGAGGGTGCCATCCTCGTATTTCATCGGGAACTGGCCGCGGGCGTCGCTAGGCACGAAATACACCTCGCCTGCGGGCAGGTTGGCGATATCCGGGGCGGTGCCGCGGCACAGGCCGTGGGACTTTTGGGCCTCTTGGCCGGCCAGGCCGAGCCAGGCGGTTAGAATCCGACCATCTTCCAGTTCAAAGTCGATCTCGATGGAGTCGGCGCGGGTGAGGGCGAGGCGGAGTTTTTCGGCATCGCGGGAGACTTCGTTGTAATCGACGGCAAGGCCGGACTGCAGGATGATATCGTTAAGACCGTGGAGGGTGGCACCGCGGAAGCCGAATTGTTTGGCCTTGGCGGTCAAAGGCGCGGTGGCGGAAAACGTGGAAATGCACAAGATGATGTTGTAATTCGGATAGATATCGCGCTCAAATGAGAGCGGGTTACCGTGGCTGTCCCAGACGGCGTCGTCGAGGTCGAGGTTGGAGCCGCCGCTGACCCGGTAGGCGAACAAGTCGCCGCCGTGCATGCCCAGAGACTGCATCACGCCGGCCTGCAGCCCGCTATAAAAATACTGATGGGCGTGCTTTTGGACGGGAAAGCCGTCGTGTTGGAGGAAAGCGAAATCCTTGATCAAGGCCTCTGGTTCTGCAAAGTCGATGAGCACACACACCCGGCAACCTTGGGTGGGCGCAAATACCTGATCCAACAGACGAGCCAGATCGAAGGCGGGGAAACGGCGATTTTCCGGATGGAGCAAGATTTCATCCTTGAGATAGTCGGGGAGCGGGTGAGTTGAATCTGACATGTGGCGACTTTAGATGGATTTGGTGGCGGCGCAAGTCCTGAACTCAAATTAGCTACAAGAGCGAGCAAGTGCAATTCCCTCAAATCGCAGTCAAAGATCGGCTTTTTCTGAGGGGGGGGCGCAACGATTTTTACCACTGAGGGACTGATTCCCACTGATACCGCTGAAATATTCATCAATTTCTTATCCGTGCTCGCGCAAGATGCCGAGGGTGGCCACCTCAAAGTCGACGCGGGCCGGGCCGTGGCGGCCGGCGTGGATCTCGCGGCGGGTCACGCGGGTGCCCAACAACGCCTCAAACAGGCGCAATTCCATGCCGACAGCGCGCGGGTATTTGGCAAACACCGGCTGCAACGGCTGATGATATGACTCGATGCGCACGCCTTTTGCGGGATCGTATTTGCAGCGGCAAAAGCCGCCGTCCTGCTCCAACAAGCCGGCCAGCAGGGTGGCCTTTTCCACCAGTGACTGACCCTTGGCCAGACGGGCCTGCCAGCGCTCCTGACGCTGCTGGAAATATTGGAAAAGGAGCCGCTCCGGGGCGCTCTCGCCGAACAGGCCGCGCAGGTTTTCCAACAACTCCAGTGAGAACCCGACCCCGGCTTGGGGAAAGAGCAGCGCCGCCTTCGGGGCCAGCCGATAGAAAATTTCCGGACGGCCGACCTCGGCCCGTGGGGCGCGGGTGCGCTCGAGGTAGCCGAGGTTCTTGAGGGCCTGGCAGTATTGTTTGACGGCCATGTAGCTCATGCCGAGGCGTTGGGAGAGCTCGCTCACGGGCAGCTCGCCGGCGAGTTTGAGCTCCTCGAGGGTGGCCACCCACTGGGATTTTGCCAGATCCTTGTAGCCCGGGAGAAACATGGCGCTGGGCAGCTTAGATGGCCGCGGCCGGCGGCGGCAGCGGCTCCTCGTCAGACGGATCAGACGGAGGGCGGGAGTTAGCTTCCAAGAGGAGCAGGACTTCTTGCTGGAGGGCATCGACCTGGCTGAGGGGGATATCGGGATCCTTGACGATATAGACCTCGCCGGTCTTGCGGTTTTCGTAGATGCGCAGAATACCGGTGGCGGTGCGCTGGGTGTCGGTTTCGCGCAAAATCCGCTTACGCTCGAGCATCACGGCGAGAATGTAGCGGGTGTTTTCGGTGTGGTCTTGGTCGTCTTCCACCATTCGCCGCAAAATATCTTCGGGTTGTTCGCGGTCGACCACCTGTGGTTTATCGCCACCCGGGGCGGCATAGCTGGTGCGCCAAGACGAGAATGGCCGCTCGGCGGCGGCGGGAATAGCCCCCCAGGCATCCAAGCAATAATCGCGACGCAGGTAGCCACTGCTTTCCGGATCGGGAAACAAGGCGGTGATGATCGGCTCACCCGCCACGAACGGGCGTTGGGTGGCGGCGCACTCGCGGCTGCGCGAACGGAGGTGCCAGGGTTCTGCTAGGGCCATTGCGATGTGGGGGCGGGTTGCTTGGCGAGGTTGAAAAAGCGCCGCAACGACTGATAGATGGAGCGGTCGGCGATGCGGCGGTGGAACAGGAACAGGCCAAGGAGCGAGAACACGATATTAGGCAACCAGGCCGCGAGGGCAGGATGGAGCAAGCCAGCTTCGCCAAAATTGAGAAATACACTGGTGCTGAAGATCATCAGGGCGGACAGGACGATGGCGAGAAATAGGTTGCCACCAGGCCCGCGGCGCGAGAAATGGATGGACAGCGGTGCGGCCAGCAGCACGGTGACCAGACAGGTGAAGGGCAGCGCCCAGCGGTAATGCCACTGGGTGAGGTAGGGAGACGCGGCGTTTTTATTAGGCAGGCTGTGATGTTTGGTAGAGTTGGCCCGCAGCCAGCCGTTGAGATCGGGGATACCGAGGAAAGGCGCAGCCAGCCCGGGTTTGATCAATTGCCAGGGGGTTTCCGCCCACTTGCAGTGCAGCACGGGCGGATCGGGGATTTCGAATTCCGGGGCCTGTGCGATCGTGAAATGGCAAATGACGGGGGCCTCAAACGTCCAGGAGCCGTCCTGCAAATCCCAGCTGGCGCGGGCCGCCACCAAGCGTGAGAGGAGCGCCCCATCAGGGCGGGTGGTGGTTACTTCCACGTTGAGCAACGGTTCGCCTTTCTCATAGTTTTTGGGAAAAGCGCCGATCATCCACAGCCGGTGGCACTCGGGATTATGGTAGATGACATGTTTGGCCGCGGTGATGAGGATGCCGCGAGCGGCGTCGAGGATTTCGCCTTGGCGGCCTTCGGCGGTCGGTGCCCATTGGTAGTTGAGGCCGAGGCAGAGCAAACTGCACCAGACGCCCGCGGCAATGAGCGGGGCGGTGAGCCGGATGAGACTGCGCCCACTTTGCACCATGGCAATGATTTCCCGGTCGCGGGACAATTTGCCTAGCGAATAGATCAGCGATAGCAGCAGCGCGTACGGCAACACCAGCAGCACGATGGCTGGTGCCCGGACTTGGTAATAGGTGGCCGCGGTGAGGAGGGCGCTCGATGCCTTGCTGAAATGTTTGAGGTTGTCGGCAAAGTCAACGAGCAACCAGATGAGCAACAGGGAACTGACGCAAACGAAAAATATGCTCGCGAAGTGGCGGGCAATGTGACGGTCCAAGGTGCCGCCACAGGCATAGATGAGCGCGGCGAGGGCGGGCAGGAAACACAGCCCGGCCAGCACGTACGGGCGGGCCAGGTGGGCATTGACATCCGAATCCGGAAACCCGGTGAGTTGTGCGGTGATGTCACGCAACTCGGAGGGAATGAGCCACGCGCACAGGACCGCACCCAAGGCCACACAGGCGAAGGGCAAGAGGAAGCGCAGCGGCAGCAAGCGAAAAATAGCCATGGAGAGTGCACCTAGGCCGCAGGGCGGGCACAGGATGGCGCAGAGTGGCGGCGGAAGGTGGCCCTGTCCAGCGCGTTGTCTGCCGAGTCCCCCAAATCGCCCAGCCGCGGGCAATAACCCAGAAAGGACGATAGAAACCACAACCGAGCGAAGCGAGCTTGACTGACAGTCAGGCTATCTCGCTGCGCTCGGTTGTGGTATAAAAACGGCGCTCATACCGTTCCCTTTTTCCTTTCTGTGATAACCCCTTTGCGCGACGGCTTGGCCACCGAATCTAACAATAGCTTGGCGGCCGGGCTCCAATCCATCGCGGCGGCGGCCTCCAGCGCCCTGTTGAGCGTCAGGCCGGAGCCAAACAACAAGCCGTAGACTTTTTTAATCTCGGCGCGGGCGGCGGCATCCAAGCCGGCGCGGCGCAAACCCACCGTATTGAGGCCGGCCAAATGGTTTTTGCCGTAGGCGACGCAATACGGTGGCACATCCTGGCTGACGACGGCATTGCCTTGAACCATCGCCAAATCGCCGATATGGAGAAATTGGTGATAGCCGCCGCCGCCGCCGAGGAACGCCCGGTTGCCAAGACGCACGTGACCGCCAAACATCACGTTATTGGCAAGCACATTGCCATCCCCGATTTGCGAATCGTGGCCTACATGCACCCCGGTCATCAAATAATTCCCCTCGCCCAGGGTCGTGTGGCCGCCGGCTTGCGAGCTGCGATGGATCGTCACGTACTCGCGGATTTGGTTGCGAGCGCCGATCCGCACTCCGGAGCGCAGTGCCGGGTCGAACCCCAGATCCTGAGGATTGGCACCGATCACGCTACCCCAACCAATGCTGCTGCCCTCGCCTATCGAAGTGTCGCCGCACAGCCAGGCGTGTCCGCCAATCTTCACCCCTGCCGCCAGCTGCACTGACCCCTCGATGACCGCAAACGGCCCGACCTCCACATCATCGGCTAATTGAGCTTCAGGCGAGATCAGAGCGCTGGGATGGAGGGTCATGCAGGATTGGCGGGGTGGCTACCCCGCGAGGCTAGCGCCCGGCGGCCTTGCGCGTCAAGCTAAGGAGCCACGCCACAATATCTGCCGCGTTGTAGCGGCGTGTCGATGACCGTCGCTGCTCATGAACCGCCAATAAACCCGCGTTTCCGCCAAGCGTCATCTCATGTGCGTCGGCGCTGACAGAGCGCCGCTAAAGGTATCACATGTCATCTAGGGTCAGCGGTATTGGAATTTTCGGTTCAAGGCCAGGATGGGTTTTTCAAAGTAGCGCCAACTCAGATAGGCGAGGGCGATCGATAGACCGTAAGCGAGCGGCACAAACACCAGCAAGGCGGTGACCCGCCCGCCACCCAGCGCCGGCACCAGCCATGCTTCGTAGATATGCTGGCGCGCCCAATTCTCAAAAAACGAGTGATAAACATATAATCCGAAACTTATTTTGCCGATGAATACCAAAAATCGCGAGGACAATCCGCGGGCCAAGCGGCCAGCGGGCCGCATGCTGAGCACCAGCACGCTGCCCCACAGGTAAGGTGCCCACAGCGCGGGTGCCGCACTGAAAAATCCCCAGCGCGGTGCGTACATGATGCCCACCGTCGTGAGCAAGCCGGTCAGCACACTCAGCGGCAGCGCCCATGTCTGACAGCGCTGCCAGTAACATGGCTGGCGCCACGCCACGGCGAGCAGGGCCCCCATGCCCAAGGTGTGAAACCGATTCAGCGTGAACACATAACTTCCCAAGCCGTTGTCCGCTAGAAAAAACAGCACTCCGCTGAGTGGCGCGATGATGAGCAACGCCAAGCTAACCACGACCAAGCGGCGAGGCGGTAACAGATAGACCAGCAACGGCCAGATCAGATAGAACTGCTCCTCCACCGCGAGCGACCAGAAATGTGCGATGGACACCCCGTCGGTGGCATGCAACCAGCGGCCGTAGTAGGCGTCGCCCAGGTTCGATGCAAACCCCACAAACCACCACGGCGAGTCGCCACCAGGGTAACGGAAAAACCCAAAGGCCAGCACTAACACCCCGTAGTACAACGGGAAAATCCGCAGCATCCGGCGCAAGTAAAATGTCTTGAAGTAGCCAGCGCCGGACTTGGGCGCATCCAACAAAATACCGGTGATCAAAAACCCCGACAGCACGAAAAACATATCCACTCCCACAAACCCACCGCGCAATAACAAATGCCCTGGCTGCTGGTCGCCGATGACCCCGCCGGTTTTGATAAAGTGGCTCAGCATCACCAGCAGCACCGCCACCCCGCGGAACCCGTCCAGCGCGGTGAAATGCCGGCCCGGCAGCAGCTGCTGCCGCACGTCGCCGGCGGCGTCAGGCAAGGGGTTGCGAGTGAGTTCCATGAGCCTGGGATGGGGAAAAAGAAACCACGGATTTAACGGATTTTACGGATTGAAATAAGGGCGATCTGGAGCTTCTGCTGTGCTGCAAATGGTGAGAGAATCAACATCCAAAAAATCCGTAAAATCTGTGTAATCCGTGGTTTCATGATCGAATTTCAGATTTCCGCTTTGAAGTTCGGGTTCAAACCTCTTGAAATTACGGTTCATCTGCGTTCATCTGCGGTTTATTTCTCCTTCTATGGTTAGCAAAACGAGCGCGGTCTCAGGGTGGGGTCACATCCGGTGCAAAGCGGCTGAACCAGCGCTCCAACGCATCGGGAAAATACTGCTTCAGGGCAGCTTGCGCCGCCTCTGGAGTGGCAAAGTGCAGGTCCCCTTCGGGACCGGTGAGCCGCTCCAGCCAGAGCCGTTGTGGCATGCCCGGCACCCAGATTTCGGTCCAGGAAAACGCTGCCTCGTAGCCATTGCGCCGCCAGTGCATGCCCTCACAGTTATGCGAAGCGAAATGCGTCGTTACCATCACCGTCGCATCGCCACCGTGGCGCAGCGAGCGCCCGGCGAGCGGTTGCAAGTGCTCCGGCGGACAGCCTAACACATCCAGGATGGACGGCACGATGTCCAAGTGACTCGCTTGCGCCACCGGCGGGCCGGGCGCGACACCCTTGGGCCACTTGACGAGCAGTGGCACGGCCGTTTGCTCCCGGGTCAGTCCGGTGGCATGAAACCAGTAACCATGTTCTTGGAACTCCTCGCCATGATCACCGGTGATGACGATCATCGCATCGTCATAGCGATCATGCGCCTTGAGAAACGTAATGTAATCCCGCAGCAGGCCGTCGGTCCAGGCCACCGAGTTGACATAGCGGTTTCTAACCAACTGAACGTCGCGCTCGCTCGGATGCAAGGGCAGCATGGCGGAAAGATAATAGTCGGCACGCGGCGGAGTGAATGACGTGGCCCAGTAGTACGGGAAATGCGGCGATTCGACGGCCATGAGCCTGAAGGTGGCACCGGCGGGGCGGGCCAGCACGGATTTTTGCCAATGCTCGCGCACCAAGCGGTCACACTCACTCGCATCGGCGGGCCAGCAACTTGGATTGACGCGTTTGTTGAACATGTCATCGGTCGCCTCGCCGTGCCCGAAATTGGTGGTATCCATTTCCGCGTAGTCGAAAATCGAGGCCGAACGGATTTCATTGCGATAGCCCGCCGCGTGCAAGATATCTAACAGCAACGCCGGTCGCTGGGCTTGGCGGTCGTTTTCCCAAAACACCGCGGGTTTGCCACTCAACAGCGCGAACCACGACAGATGGGTGGCGTTGGATGCGGAAAATGTCGCCTGCAGCGGCTGGCACTCGGTATCGCGCCAATGGCTTAAAAATGGCATCTTCTCCGGGCACATGGCATCGGCCCGCAGCGTTTCGACAATCAACAAATGAATGTCTGGCTGGCGCAGCATCGGCCATGGCGCCGGGCGCGGCACCTCGCGGAAGCGCACCGCAAAGGACACCCAGCCCGGCGTCGAATTGCTAGGACACAAGTGCACGAGCAAGGAGCGGCGCTGCAGCCAGTGGTCGCCGCGGTCGAGCCAGTGCGCCTCGCCGCGCTGCTCAAGCAACAAGAATAGCCAAATGGCCGTCGCCGCGAGCAACAAGGCCCGCGGGCGCAGCCGCATGCCGCTGCGCCGCGACAACCAAGCGCTGCCCAGATAGATACCTAACACCGCCAGCGCGAGTGCGGCGACTTGCAAGCCGCCGCCTAACGAAAACCTGATATCGCCCCCCTCCATTGCACGTAGCAGGTCGAATTTTCCGCCGACGGCCAACTCGCCGAAAAACAAGATCAGGCCCTTACCCCACAGCAGGTTCATGCTGATTTCGCCGGTCAGTCCCATCAGGATCAAGCACAAAGCGGCGCTGCCAAGCCAGCGCGTGGCAGGTGGCGACCACAATTCGAACAGGTGCAGCCCATACCACACCAGCGTCACGATCACCCCTTGGGTGAGAACCCGCACCACCACCAGCGCGAGGGTCGCCGCCAGTGAGGCGTCCATTTTGCCCAGAACCAAACAGTCATTCACCACACTGAACAGCAGAACCAAGGCGAAAAACACCCAGTTCCAATGCATTCCCGGTGCCGCGTCGGGGCTGCGCATCGAGCTTTGGTTTGTTTGCGATGGCGAGTGACGATTTTTACCAACGAGGCACTGATGGCCACTGAAACCACGACAACGAGGGCGTGGCTCCTTAACTTGGCGCAGCTGCCCGTCCAAACTGCCGGACCCGCAGCGGCGGCGCCCCGCACCCAGCCACCCAAGCACCAAGCCTAGCAGCAACAGGCCCGTGCCCGTCCAATAAACCCAAGGCAGCAAATACCCGAGCCAACCGGCCAGTCCCCACGCGCTTAGCAAGTACGCGGCCAGGCGTCCACCGCGGCATTCAGCGCCGCCGCCGGCACACCACCAGAACCCGCCGAGAATCGTGCCGCTAACGGCGAAAATTGCGCCGGCCATCCCCTCGACGATGAGATTGCCGGGCCACACCTGCAGCGGGGTGGCCACGCCGCCGCACACCACCGTCCAGCCACGCACAAACGGCGTCAGCGCGGTTAGACCTCCGCCCAGCCATGCCATCACATGACCGGCGTGATTGAGATTCGGCGCGCGGCTTCCCATCGGACACACGTTCTAGCGCTTCACCGCAGATCGACAATCACAAATTCAGTGGTTGCAGGCTGCCGTTGCCACTCCTTCCATTGTCCTTTTAGCAGCAGAACCCGGTGGGAGGGTGTGGAACTGGGAGCAACTTGAGCTAAGGTGCCACCACATTCGTGTGGTGGTAGCGGAAGAGCGGCCCATGAATGAGTGCCGTAGGCTCGGTGCATGGGCGTTGCTTCCTCTCGACGACAGTAAGGTCGTCGCTCCCTACCATGCTGTAGCCCACAAGTTAGTCGGGGGCTTAAGGCTTGGGCGCGGCGGCGGCGGGTGGCCACGGGCCAATTTGGACGCTCACCGGGGTGCCGATGGCGGGCACCGCCTTGGTTAGAACGTACCAGTCGCCATAATTTTCCCCGACTCGATTGCTATCGCCGGGGTAGTTGAAAATCGCCGCCTCATTGGTCAGGATGGCGATGACGTCGCCGGTCATCTCGGCGACGAAGTGGCCGTCATAGACGGCCGAGCCGCCGTAGACCCATGGGCCGGCGGCCATCACTTTGTCATTTTTGTTATTGTTGATGCACTCATTGACCGTGGCGGAATGCGCGGTGTCGCCATCCTTCCAGAGCAAGCGGATTTCGACCCTGGCGGCGGCCTTGACGGCAGGAGCGACCCGCGGCATCAGGCCGCTGGGAAACCCCTCTTCGTCACGCAGCGAAAACAGCTCGGGGGAAGTTTGATAGCGCAACAACTTGAGCGCGAGGTTCAGGTGGGTGGGCTTGATCGAGGTGCGCAGCAACGATTCGTGCACCTTGCCTTTGTCGTGAACCAGCACATACTCTAACAATCCCTCGCGCTGATTGAAAACCGCCGGAAAACTCACGATGCGACTTTGTTTATTGAATTCGACCTCCCCCACCTTGAAGCGGTTCTCATCGAGCCGCACAAACGCTGGCTGGCTGGCGGCCGGCTCCACCGCACCAGTCGCAGGAGT